>CAZZXB010000139.1:0-6876 GCA_964658025.1 uncultured Janthinobacterium sp. | reverse complement strand
GCGTAGAACGTCCCGGCGACCGTCTGTCGCATGCGGCCGTACGACGTCAGGCCGAGTTCGCGCGCCACGCTCGCGTCGATCGTGATATCCGAGGCGCCGCTATCGAGGATGAAATCGAGGCCGCGACCCGCGACGCGCAGGCGCACGTAGATCCGGCCGTTCTCGATCCGCGCCGGCAGACGCACCGCCGGGACGTCGGCCGGAAATTCGACGAGCGGTCGGCGATCCGGCGGCACCGCGAACGCCGAATCGGCGAACGTGGGCGCGACGTCGTCGCGGACGAGACGATAATCGTAGTCGCTCTCGCCGAGCTCCGGTCCGCCGTAGAAATGCCACGCACGCGTCCGCCCGCGTGCGTCTCTACGGAAATCGTCGAACGCGGTCCAGGCGGTCCGTCCCGCGGTCGACCGTTCCGTGCGGACCACGAGCATCGTCCGCGCGTCGTAGTCGGTTTTCGTCGCGTGTCCGCTCGCGAACGCCGTCGTGACCGCCCACGCACCCGTCGCGTCGTGCGGCGCGACGATCGTCTGCGAGAGCACGCGCTCGTTCAGCGACGGCTCGGGTCCTTCGATCACGGTCTCGCCGTTCTCGTTCTGATGCCAACGCGTTCCGCCGATCTCGCCGTGCGCCGTGCGAAACGGTCCGAGCGCGAGGGTCGACACCGCGTCCGCACCGCGGCGTTCGTCGATCTCGTCGCCGTCGAGACCGTGCGCGCGCACGCTCCAGAACTCGCGCTCCGCATCGGGTCGCAGATCGGCGCGCGCGGCGATGCGGTTGCGCGCGAGCAGGTCGTCGACGGTCGGGGGTTCGTCGGCCCGCGCCGCGACCGTCGTCGCGACGACGGCGACGAGCGCGAATACGACGACCCGCATCACGACCGGCTGACGAGCTCGGTCGGAATGAGTAACTGCGGCCGCGGATCGAAGTGCGGTTTTCCGTTGGTCGCGGCGACGTTGCGGCGGGCGAGTTCGAGCGCCTTTTCCATCTGCGGATCGTTGCCGTCGCGATCGTCCTGGGGCGCGACGTCGATATCGAAATCGGGATCGGTCCCGTAGTTCTCCACGCGCCAGCCGACGTCGACGAACCAGAACGAAAACTCCGGTTGCGTCGTGATCGTGCCGTCGACGAGACGGTGATACGGATTGATCCCGACGACGCCGCCCCAGGTGCGTTTACCGACGAGCGGACCGAGCTTGTAGAGTTTGAATGCGTGGCTGAAGATGTCGCCGTCGGAACCCGCGAACTGGTTCGTGAGCGCGACGATCGGCCCGCTCACCGATTCCTTCGGATACGGTTCGGGCGGGTTGTAGCGCGAGATGTCGTAGCCGATCCGTTTGCGCGCGAGCTTCTCGAGTAACAGCGGCGAGACGTGGCCGCCGCGATTGTAACGGACGTCGACGATGAGCGCGTCGCGATCGAATTCGGAGAGATAGCCGCGATGGAATTCCGAGAAGCCCCACGGACCCATATCGGGGATGTGGAGGTAGCCGACCCGGCCGTCCGTCCGTTCGTGCACGAGCGTGCGGTTCGCCTCGACCCAACCGCGGTAGCGCAGCATGCGGTCGTCGCGGAGCGCGCGCACGATGACGCGTCGCGATTTCTTTCCGTGCGCGAGCGCGATCGGAATATCGCGGCCCGCCGCGTTCACGAGCACCTCTTCGGGCGTGACGGTTTCGGTGAGCGTGCGACCGCCGATCGCGACGATCGTGTCGCCCTCGCGGACGCAGAGTCCGGGCGCGGCGAGCGGCGAGTCGACGTCGCGATCCCACGAGTCGCCGCGATAGATCCGGCGGATCTCGTAGCCCTCACCGTTCCATTCGAGATCGGCGCCGAGGTAACCGCGACGGTACTGCGGCGGCGAGCGATGGTCGCCGCCGATCTCGTACGCGTGCGACGTACCGAGTTCGCCGAACATCTCCCAGAGCACGTCGGAGAGTTCGGCGCGCGTGCGCACGAGCGGTAAGAGTTTCGCGTAGCGTTCGTGTACGAGATTCCAATCGACGCCGGACATCTTCTCGTCCCAGAACTGTTCGCGTTGCATCCGCCACGCTTCGTCGTACATCTGCGCCCACTCGTCGCGCGGCGTGACGAGCACGCTCGCGCGCGAGAGATCGAGCCAGCCGCTCCGCCGCCCGGTCTCGGTTAGCGGTTTGGGCTCGTCGTACGGTTCTTCGGGGAGGTCGCCGAGCGCGTCGATCGCGCGCATCCGATCGCGCGAGGTATAGACGAGCGTGCGTCGGTCGGCGCCGATCCGGATCTCGCCGACGTCCTGCGCGAGCGGCGCGAGACGTTGGGTCTCGAAATCGTAGGCGAGGAGCGTCCCGGGCTCGTCTTCGTCGTCCCACGACGCGCGGTCGGGTTTGATCCCGCGCACCACCGATTGCGTGAAGAGCGCGCGACCGCGGGCCGCGACGATCTGTTCGTAATTCCCCTCGTCGATCGGGAAGCCGAGCACGCGGCCGCGGATGCCGTCGAAATCGATCTCGATCTTCGCGACCTCGCGCTCGCCGTCGTCGTCGCGATCGTCGCGATCGCGATCTCGGTCGCGATGGATCGGCGCGGGTTTCGGCACGAACGGATCGGCGACGTCCTCGCGCAACGTCACGAGAAACGGACGCGACGCCTGCGGGAAACTCAAATCGAATTGCAGCGCGTCGTACACGGGATTGAAATCGCGCGTGGAGATGAAGTAGAGATATTTCCCTTCGGGATCCCACGCGGGCGACCGGTCCTCGCGTAAGAGCGGCGTGACGTCGCGGACGAGGCCCGACTTGATCTTCGCGACGCGGATGACCGACGTGTCGGGATTCGCGGCCGACGCCGTGTCGGCGCGCGTCGCGCTCGCGTATGCGAGCCAGCGGCCGTCGGGCGAGAACGCGAGATCGCGGATCTGCGATGCGGGGCTCTTGTCGATCGTGCGCACGCGCGCGTCGTCGACGTCGACGACGAGTAACTCCTGACGATGGTTGGCGAGCGCGACGACGTTCGCGGTCGGCGAGACCGCGAGTTCGACGATGCGGCCGATCTCGCCGACGTCGAGCGTCCGCGGCGTCTCGCCGCCGTCGGCGCGATGGATCTCGAGATGCTCCGTGCCGCCCGCGTCGCTGACGCAGACGAAGCGGTCGCCGTCGGGGAGCCATTCCGCGAGCCGATAGCGGACGCGACTCCCGACGCCGTGCGCGAGCGTCGCCTCTTCCCAGAGCGGCATCGTGAACGGACGACCGCGGGAGACGAGCACGAGCGCCGTTCCGCCGGGGCTCGGGGCGAAGCTCTCGAGACCGTCGTCGATCTCGACGAAACGCCGCGCGGTCTGCGCTTCGGACGACGGCACGTCGATCTCGGGATACGTCACGGTGTCGTCGCTCGTGTCGAGCAAGCCGACGCGCGCGCCCGCCGTGAACGCGATCGTCGCACCGTCGGTCGAGGGGAAGCGCACGAAGTATTCCGTCTCGTTCGTGTGACGTCGCAGGTCGCCGCCGTCGACGGCGACCGAATAGATGTTACCGACGCCTTCGTGATCGGAGAGGAAGTAGACGCGCTCGCCGACCCACATCGGCCAGACGGGATTGCCCACGAGCGAGATGAGGCGGGAGAACGTGCCCGTGTTGTCGCGATCGACCCAGAGATCGCCCGCCGTGCCGCCCTTGTAGCGCTTCCAGCGCGCGGGATCGTCGTTGTTGCGTCCGAGCGCGATCCGGCCGCTCGGATGTTGCGAGATCGAGCGCGCGTGCCCGAGTCGCAGCGGCGTCGCGCGACCGCCGGACGCGGCGACGCGGAAGGCCTGCGTCTCCTTCGCGAACGGCGAACCCGCGTCGGAGCAGAACAGGATCGACGCGCCGTCGGGCGTCCACGCCGAGATCGTGCAGGCGTCGCCGCCGAGAAACGTCAGACGTTTCGCCGGTCCGCCGACCGCGGGCATGACGTAGACTTCGGGCGAGCCCTCCTCGCTCGCGACGAAGGCGATCGTGCTTCCGTCGGGCGAGAGGCGGGGCGTCGCGATGTCGCCCGCGCTCGTCGTCAGGCGACGCGCGCGTCCGCCCGCCCGCGGGACCGACCAGAGATCGTCTTCGCATAGAAAGATGATGAGGTCGCCCGCCACCGTGGCGAAACGGCAATACCCGCTTTGATTCACGACCCTTCGACTACGGCGGCCGGACACGTCGTTCCCTGGGCGGAACAAAGGGCTCGTGTCGGGATTTCGCGAGCACGTGCTCGATAAATATTTCAACTACCGTCGCCGGTACGTCGCCTACTTCGAGGATCACGTCCCCGGTCGTGCGGGGCTCGCGAACCTCGCGGAGATCGCGCGTCTGGGCTTCATGCTCGTCGGCTGCGCGCTCTGCGCCGGGATCTTGTGGATCGTGACGGTCGCGGGCTTCGCGCGCTCGGGCGCGAGCGTCGGAGCCGTCCTCGTCGGCGCGTGCGCGCTCGCGACCTCGGCGTTCGCGCTCCTCACCGTCCGCGGGCTCGTCGCCGCCGGCGCCGACCGGCGCCGTGTCCTCGAGCGTTCGCGTGCCTGAGGCGGGCGCGCGACCGGCGTCCGAGACGGACGAGGCGATCGCCGAACTCTTCGAGGCGGGGCGTCAGCGCGGACTCGCGCGGGCGATCTCGCGCGCCGAGGCCGGACTCGGCGCGGCGCTCGCCGCGCGTTTCGCCGAGCGCACGGGGCGCGCCGTCACGATCGGCCTGACCGGGCCTCCCGGCGTCGGAAAATCGACGCTCTGCGCCGCGCTCGTATGCCACGTCCGCGCGCTCGGGCGGACGGTCGGCGTCATCTCGGTCGATCCGAGCTCGCCCTTCTCGCACGGCGCGATCCTCGGCGATCGGATCCGCCTGAGCGACCACTTCACCGATCCCGACGTCTTCATCCGGTCGATGGCGAGCCGCGGCCACCTCGGCGGGCTCGCGGGTGCGACGGGCGACGCCGTCGCGTTCATGGACGCCTTCGGACTCGACGTCGTCTTCGTCGAGACGGTCGGCGTCGGGCAATCGGAGATCGAGATCTCGGGGCTCGCGGACACGACGCTCGTCGTGCTCCAACCCGGCAGCGGCGACTCGGTGCAGTTACTGAAGGCGGGGATCCTCGAAGTCGCCGACGTGTTCGTCGTGAACAAGGCCGATCACCCGAGCGCGCTCCAGCTCGAACGCGAGATCCGCTCGACGATGGAAGTGCTCGAATATCGCGGTTGGATCCCCGAACTCGTCGCGACGCGGGCGCGCGAGAACGGCGGGATCGCGGAGCTGTGGGACGCGATCTCGCGCCACCGCGCGTATCTCGCGCGCGACGGCGGCCTCGAACGCAAACATCGCGCGGCCTTCGCGCACCGCGTGCGCGCGCTCGCGAGCGGGCAACTCGTCGCCGCGCTCGACCGGCGGCTCGCGGAACTCGATCTCGCGGAGTTCGGTCGCGATCCGTACCGCGTGGCGGACGAACTCCTACGGCGGTTTCGCTAACGCTCGAACGCGTACGTGAAACGAACGTTTCACGTAAAATCATTTGTTCGCGCGCATGAAACCGCGTCCGTCCGGGGAAGCGTCGTAGCGACTACCATGATCGCTCCGGAACGACTCGATCTCCCGTTCACGCCCGACGTCGCCCGCGCGACGGCGCATCTCTATCCGCGCGTCGCGCGAACGGTGACGCCCGCGGAGTGGGAACTCTACGCGCCGTACATCGCGCGGATCGACGAACTCAAACGCGAACGCAACGCCGTCGTTCTCGCGCATCACTATCAGAACTCGGAGATCTATCGCTGCGTCGCCGACGTCGTCGGCGATTCGTTGACGCTCGCGCAGGCCGCCGCCGCCGCGGATGCCGACACGATCGTCATGTGCGGCGTGCACTTCATGGCGGAGACGGCGAAGTTGCTCAACCCGACGCGCACCGTGCTCTTGCCCGATCTCGCCGCGGGATGCTCGCTCGCCGAATCGATCACGGCGGACGACGTGCGCGCGTTGCGCGCGGCGCATCCGGGCGTTCCGGTCGTCACGTACGTGAACACGTCGGCCGCGGTGAAGGCCGAATCCGATATCTGTTGCACGTCGGCGAACGCGGTCGCGGTCGTGGAATCGCTCGGCGTGCCGAAGGTCGTCTTCATCCCCGATCGGTATCTCGGCGCCTTCGTGGCCTCGCAGACGGCGGTCGAGATCGTCACGTGGAACGGCGCGTGCGAGGTCCACGAACGCTTTACCGGCGAACAGATCGCGGAACTGCGCGAGATGCATCCGGGGATCCGGATCCTCGCGCATCCCGAGTGTCCGCCCGACGTCTTGCGGACGGCCGATTTCGTCGGCTCGACGACCGCGATGCTCGACTGGGTCCGCGCGAACGATCCGTCGCGCGTGGCGATGATCACGGAGTGTTCGATGGCGAGTAATCTCGTCGACGCGTTTCCGGAGATCGCGTTCACGCAACCGTGTCAGCTCTGCCCGCACATGCAACGGATCACGCTACCGAAGATCCTGCGCGCGCTCGAGACGATGTCGCCGCAGATCGAGATCGACGAAGCGGTCGCCGTGCGGGCGCGGCGCTCCGTCGAGCGCATGACGGCCGTCCGGCGCGATCCGTGACGGAGGGCGCGCGCTTCGACGCGATCGTCGTCGGCGGCGGTCTCGCGGGGATGCTGACGGCGCTCGAACTGCAGCCGCTCTCGGTCGCGCTCGTCTCCGCGGCGCCGCTCGGCGAGGCGACGTCGTCGGCGTGGGCGCAGGGCGGCATCGCCGCGGCGCTCGGCGACGACGACTCGCCCGCGCTCCATCTCGCCGATACGATCGCCGCCGGCGGCGGCCTCGTGGAACGCCGCGTCGCGGAGCGGCTCGCGACCGACGCCCCGCACGCGATCGCGCGCATCGCCGAACTCGGCGTGCGCTTCGATC
>CAZZXB010000138.1:0-7123 GCA_964658025.1 uncultured Janthinobacterium sp. | reverse complement strand
GCGTCGACGAAGCGGCGGAGTTCTTCGCGACGATCCCCCGCGTGCATTCGCGGCTGAAGACGATCGTGGAAGTCGGACTCGGATACATCAAGATGGGTCAGCCCGCGACGACGCTCTCGGGCGGCGAGGCGCAACGCGTGAAGCTCGCGACCGAACTCACGCGCCGCGCGACCGGCCGCACGTTCTACGTCCTCGACGAACCGACGACGGGCTTGCACTTCGCCGACATCCATAAATTACTCGACGTGCTCCAGCGTCTCGTCGCCGTCGGCAACACCGTGCTCACGATCGAGCACAATCTCGACGTGATCAAAACGGCCGATTACGTGATCGATCTCGGACCCGAAGGTGGCGATCGCGGCGGCACGATCGTCGCGACCGGAACGCCCGAGGCGATCGCCAAGAGCAAGGCCTCGTTTACGGGCCACTATCTCGCGCGCGTGCTCGCGGACGAGCGCGCCCACGGCGCGGGCGATCCCGATCGCGAACGGATGAACCGCATCGAGACGGAGAACCTCGCGCGGCTTCAGGAACTCGCGACCGGGAATCGCGTCCCGGTCGAGGCGTAGGTCTCCCTCCGCGAACGCTTCACGCCGGTCGCGCCGCGCGACGCGTACGCCTTTTCGACGATCGGCGTCGCTCGGCTCTCGTGCCGCGGCCGGCGATTCGTTCGAAGGATCTCGCGCTCGTCGAAGTAAGTATCGATTCTCATTTTTACTTGGAGGCCCTCATGCGCGACACCGAAATCGATTCGTATATCGCTCCCGCCGTCGTCGCGACGTTCGACGAACGCGACGTCCTCACCGAAGCCGAAACGGGTTCGATCGTCATCGGCGTCGGCTAACCGCCCTCGCGGTCCGTGGCCGGCGTCGCGCCGGCCGGACCGACGCCCGCGACCGTCGATCGCGGCTCGCTCCGCGAATTCCCGTCGCTTCGATCGCCCGCGGTCGCCATGGCGTCAACGTCCCGGGGGTCCGCATCGCGGGGTCGATGACGACGTCGGGACCGCCGATATTCTGCGGAACGGTACGCCGTTCACCGCACGGCGAAGCCGATGGCGATTAAAACCGCCGCGATGGCGCGTGGGATCGCGTGAACGCTATCGCGCGGCGTGAAGAGCGGGACGGTCACGAGCGTATAGACGCAAGTCGCGAGCGTCAGCCCGAAAAGCGCGAGCGCCGCGCCATGTTGCCGGAACTCGATGAGCGCACCGACGATCGCGATCGCCGCGCCGAGATACAGACCCTGATTCGCGAGCATCAGGTTCAAGAGAAGTCGCTTCTGCCAATACGGGTCGGTCGGGTTCAGGGCGCGCCGGATCGGGCCGATCGCTCCGAACGTGTACGCCACCGCATCGACGAGCATCAACCCCGCGGAGGCGGGCCAGATCCAGTCTCTCATGCGCCACCGCGCGCGACGTCCGCCACGCGAACGCGTACGGCGAGAACGGAAGACACGCGCGCGCGGAGCGCGATCGATCGAGACGTCGCCGTTTCGTGGTGCATGAGTACGACCTCAGAGATGGAATGCCGGCCGATGGGCTGGCTAATTCGTCGGCCTCGAAGGGCTCATGGAGTCGCGCGATGTTCCTCGTACGTCGTGATTTTCGTTTGCGACGGCTTTCAAAAAAGACTCGGCCGCCGCGTCATCGGCACGGCAGGAGCGCGACGATTGGACCGACGCCGACGTCGGCGAGCACGTCACGGAGCAGGACGCTCGCCGAAGTCACGTCGTCAGTGCCCGGAGAGTGCGAGAGAACCCGCGACGATGATGTACGCCACCGTTGCCAAATGAACGGCCGTACCCGACGACTTTCCGTGGCGCGAGACGATCCAAGCGTCGGCGGCGGGTGCGATCGCTCCGAAAAAAAGTGCGAACGCGAGCACGGAACGGCTCGCCGATGCCGTTACGATGAGAAGCGCGGCGAGTACGAAATCGCGGTTCGCTTTCACCTCGAGGTACGGGGTCGGCACCGCCCCTTCGACGACCGGTACCCCGTATGCGAGAGCGGCCGCACGCGGAGCCAATGCCGAACGGACCGACAGGGCCACGAGTCCCGCGGCGAGCGCGTAGGTCATTCCCTGACTGATCGTCATCGTCGCATCTCCAAACGTTGTATGTAACATGCCTAACATTGCGATGATAGCCCGTCAAGCTAAATCCTCGAAATGGAGTCATTCGCGCAGAAATCATGGCGCGCACCGAAGAAAGCTCGACCGTCTCGGACGATCGGTCCGGCAGATCCCGCGTCGCGTCGATTCGCAAGACGGCGGATCGTCGACGCGTCTTGGAACTCTGCTCGGCGATCCGTCACGCTCGGCGATATAACGCCCGAGAATGACGTCGGCAAAGCGCTAAGCCTTTTGCATTACGTCCTTCGAAGTTTCTAGAGGCCGAGATGCGGCGACGGATACCGCCGTCGATCTCGGACTCGGTTCGGATGTCCGTCCGGAGACTTCTCGAAGTCGGTGCGGCTCCTCGACGAATAACGAGCACGATCGTCCGTCTCGAGACGTTCGAGGGGGCTCGGTCACGCGTTCTTGCCGCTTTCGGCGTCGGCGTCCGGCCCCGTGGACGCGTCGTTCGCTTCGCTCGGGCTTCGCATCGCGAGGTACGTGACGATGTCCCAAGCGTTATGGATGCCGACGAACACGAGCGACGCCGCCGCGAATCCGACGCCGAACATCGCGAGCCCGGGCATATGGAGCATCCCGAGCGCGCCGAGCGTGAGGCTTACGTACGAGACGAACGGGAAGAGCGTGTGCCAGGACCAGTCCTCGGCATCCGCATCGTAACCGTCCATGCGCCGGATGCGGATCGCCGTCCGAACGACGTACACGATCCCGCACGCGCCCAACAGCGCGAGCGGGATCGCGATGTACGCGAGTTCCCGCCACGGTGCGCTCAGTAGCATCGCGATCAGGAGCGCCGTGCCGAAGTGCACGACCGTCGGCGTCGTGTACGCGGCCGTTCCTTCGGCCGAACGCGGCCGATCCGCGTCGTCGCTGACGATCGTGATCACGACGAACACGAGACCGGTGAGCGCCGCCGCCGCTCCGCCGACGATCACGTAAAAATTTTCCCATGGTTTGAGGATCTCGTCCGAAAAATCCATTAACGCGCCCCTGCGCTCGCCTCGCGTCCGAGAACCGCGACGACTTCGGCCGCCGCGCGCTCGCCCGTGACGATCGCGCCGTTCACCGTGCCGCCCTGTCCGTCGAGCGACGTCGCCTCGCCCGCGAAAAAGAGCGTGTCGTCGAGCGGTGCGCCGAGGTCGGCGCGCGCTTCGGTGCCGTCGACGAGCACGTAGCTGTACGCGCCGCGCGAGAACGGATCGCGAATCCAGTCGTGCCACGCGGCGCTCTCGAACTCGTCGCGCGCGAGGTCCGGCTCGCCGAACATCGTCCCGAATCCGTCGAGCGCGAGGTCCACGATCTCGTCCGGCGAGCGTCGGTCGAGGGCGTCCGCGCGCGGTCCGCCGACCCACGCGGTGATGCATTCGCCGTGCACGGGCGCCTGCGTCCAATACACGGAGAACGGACCGTCGACGCAGCGGAAGAACCCGGCGTCGCGATACCGTCCGTTCGCGATCCGCTCCCAGAACGCGGTGCGGAAGCAGAGCACGACGCGGACGACGGAGCCCATCGCGAGCTTCGCGAGCGCCTCCGTTTTCGTCGCGGGGAGCGGCGGCGCGAACGCGACGGCGTCGTCCCCCGTCCACTTCAGGATCCCGAGCGGCAACGTGACGATCGCCGTCCGCGCTCCGAACGTTCGCGCGCCGGCGCCGCGATCGTCGATCTCGACGCGCACGCGTCCGCGTTCCCACGCGATGCGACGGACGCGCGATCCGAGACGGACGTGCGCGCCCGATGCGGCACAGCCGTTATATAACAGCTCGACGAGCGGTCGATACCCGCCGAGCGGGCGGGCGCTCAGCGAATCGACGCCCGATTGCCATTCCTCGCCGATCGCGCGCGCGCTCGCGATCGCGGGATCGGCGGCGTCGAAACCCTCGGCGAGATCGCGCGCGGCCCGCGCGCGTTCGCGCGTCGCTCCGTCTCGTTCGAATCGGGCGAGATACGCGCTGACGCTTTCGTCGGTTCCGGGTGCGAGCCGATCGAAGATGTCGGCGACGTCGGGAAAGCCGCTCCCGTCGTCTTCGGCGAGTCGTCCGTCCTCGAAGCGCCACGACGTGCCGCCCGATTCGATCGACGCGATCCCCGCCGCGCGCAAGAGCGCCATCGTCTCCGGCGCGCGGCCGTGGATGAACTCCGCGCCCATCTCCGCCGGGATCTGGCGACGCGAACCGAGCGAGCGCGAATACGCGCGCCCCCCGACGCGATCGCGCGCCTCCAACACGACGACGCGGAGGCCGCGTGCCGAGAGGTATCGGGCGGCGGCCAATCCCGCGACGCCAGCACCGATCACGACGACGTCGGCGTCCGCCGACCCCCGGTTGCCGCTACGCGGAACGCCGTTTTCGTGCATCGTCGTCGTCATTCGATGTCCGCCGAGCGATTCCACGACGCACGCTCGGGCTCTCGTCGCGTCGCCGAGCCACGAAGCGGCCTCGCACGAGGAGCGTCGCGCGAGACGCCGTCGAACGCTTGCGGATGCCGGTAGCAGCGTGGCGGTTCGCCGCATGGTTCGGGATCGTTCTGACACTCGTCTCCATCGCGGGCGATCTCGCATTCCGACCCGCGCTCGGGAGCTACGGGTTCTCGTCCCACGAAGTCGGCTTCGAGCGTTCGGTCGATCGCGTCGATCCGCACTCGGCGGCCGCCGCCGCCGGGATCGTGCCCGGCGATCGCGTGGCGCTCGAGACGCCCTCGCTCGCGTATCGCGAGCATCTGAATTTCAACGTGATCGTGAACGAGACGTTGCCGCTACGGGTCGTGCACGACGGTCGCGAGCGGATCGTCCGGCTCGTGGCGCGCGCGTCGCCGAAGCGGGGCGGCCCGTTCGTGCTCGCCTACGAAATGATCCGGCTCGTCCTCATCGCGCTCGCCGCGCTCATCGTCGTCCGACGTCCGGACCGCGCGGACGCGCGGGCGCTCGCCTCGTTCTACATCCTGTTCGCGTTCGGCTTTCTCGGTGCGCCGCCATGGTTCGGCGAGGGCGTTCGCGTCGCGCTCTTCTTCTTGCAGCCCGCCGGCGCGATCGTCGGCATCGCGTGTCTGTGTCGCTTCGCCGCGATCTTTCCGGCGCCGAGTCCGTCCGGATTCCGGCATCACGTTCCGCGGATCGCGGGCGCGCTCGCGACGATCGCCGTCGCATTCTTCGCCGAGAACGCGTTCGCTCCGATCGGACTCGGATTCGATCCCGTCGAGCGATACGATCTCGCGATCCCGTCGACGATCGCGCTCATGGGAAGCGTCGTCGGTCTCTTCGTCTGCACCGCCGCAGCGTTCGCGATCGGCGCGCGCGAAGCGGAGGTGTCGGAACGCGGCCGGCTCCGCTGGCTCGCGCTGTCGTTCGCCGTCGGCTTTGCGGGACTCATTCCGGCGATCGTTCTAGAATCGACTGGTGCGGACGGTTCTTGGTATTACGTGCTCGCGCTCACGCTCGTCGCGATTCCGATCGGATCGACGTACGCGATCCTACGCCAGCGCGTCGTCGACGTCGGCTTCGTTCTGAATCGTGCGATCGTGTTCGCGGTCGTGTCGGCGATCGTCGTCCTATCGTTCACGGTACTCGAGTTCTTCATCGGGAAGTATCTCGTCTCGTTCGGCCACGTGCAGAGCACGCTACTCGAAGCGGCGCTCGCGATCGGCGTCGCGCTCTCGCTCGGACGCGTGCACGCCTACGTGAACCGACTCGTCGACGCGATCTTTTTTCGCGAACGCCATCTCGCCGAGCGAACGCTCCGGCGTCTCGCGGCGGAAGTCGTCTACCTGACGGATGCGGACCTCGTGGCCTCGCGCGTCACGCACGCGGTCGAACGACATGCGGGCCTGTCGTTCGCCGCGCTCTATCTCATCGATGCGGAAAACGTCTACCGCGCGCGTTCGGTCGTCCCCGCCTCGCGTGCGATCGCGAGCGTGATCGGCGACGACGATCCCGCGATCGTGCGGCTCAAGACGTTTCGCGAACCGGTAGACTTCGTAGAGCTCTCGCGCGAAGGCGCGCCGTCGATCGTTCCCGCGGTCAACGCGTTCCCGCTCTTCGTCCGGGGCGAACTCCTCGGGCTCTTGGTCGCGGGCGCCAAGCGCAACGACGAAGCGCTCGCGCCCGACGAACGCGCGACGCTCGCGACGCTCGCCCTCGCGACGGGTGTCGCGCTCGACTCGCTCCGCACGACGTCGCTCCGACGAGCGGTCGCGCGCGCGCTCGCCGGCGACGGCGATCTCGACGCCCTCCGCGACGCCGCGACGTTCGCGCTCGTGCCGACGACGGGCGATCGCGCGGGCTAGGCGGCGATCCGTTCCGCGAGCGCGTCGACGAGCGCGCGGAGATCCGGTGCGACGAGCGTCGGTTCGCGTTCGAGCGGGTTGAGCGCGGTGCCGTGGCGCGCGACGAACGCGGCGTTCCAGCCGGCCGAGAGCGCGCCGAGGACGTCCCATTCGTGCGCCGCGACGAGCCACGGCGCGTCCTCGCCGCAGTCCAGACGCTCGCGCGCGAAATCGTAGGCTTCGCGCGCGGGTTTGAAGCGGCGCACGCTCTCGACCGAGAGTACCTCGTCGAAGAAGTCGCGCAGTTTCGCGTGGCGGAGTTGCTCTTCGAGCAACGCTTCGGGCGATTGCGCGAGGACGGCGAGTCGGTAGCCGCTCTCGCGCAGACGCGAGAGCGCCGGAACCGCGTCGCCGTGTGCCGGCATCGCCGCGAAGGCGCGCATGATGCGGTTGATCCGTTCGTCGTCGAGGCGGACGCCGCGCTTGCGCGCGGTCATCTCGAGCGCCGCGCGCGCGATGCGGTCGAAGGGCTCGTAGGTCCCCACGATCGTCGACGTCAGCGCGTTCTGAAGCGTCTGCATGAACCACACGCGGCGCGCGCCCTTGTCGCCGAAGCCGTCCGCGAAGAGCGGATCGAGGGCGCTGAGATCGAGCAGCGTTTCGTTGACGTCGAAGACGATCGTGGGACGTGCCATCGAGTCCTTACTGCGGCCCGGAGTCTTTGACCGCCT
>CAZZXB010000137.1:0-7129 GCA_964658025.1 uncultured Janthinobacterium sp. | reverse complement strand
CGACGCTCGAAGGCGCGCTCGCGTGCATCGCGCGCGCGCACGCGGCCGGCGCGCCGCCGATGCTCGCGTTCACGTACGTCAACCCCGTCGTCAGTTACGGCGTCGAGGCGTTCGCGGACGCGCTCGTACGGGCGGGCGCGTGCGGCGCGCTCGTCCCCGACATCCCGCTCGAAGAGACGGATCTACTCCGCTCGGTCTTCGCGTCGCGCGGGCTCGCGTTGCCGCTCCTCGTCGCGCCGACGACGCCGCGCGCGCGTGCCGAGGCGATCGTGCGGGCGAGCGACGGCTTCGTCTATCTCGTGTCGCGCCTCGGCGTTACGGGCGCGAAGCGCGAGCCCGATTTCGCGTGGCTCGCGGAACGCGTCGCACAGCTCCGCACGGTCACGGATCTACCGCTCGCGATCGGATTCGGCATCTCGACGCCCGCCCACGTGAGACGCGCGTGCGAGATCGCCGACGGCGCGATCGTCGGGAGCGCGCTCATCGACGCGTACGCCGGCTACGCGGGCGACGTCGCGGTCGAGCGCGCCACACGCTACGCCGCTACCCTGGCCGCCGCGACGCCGACGACGGTTCGCGGCTGATGCGTCGGCGCGGAGCCCTTCTCGCGATGCCGTTCGCCACGCTCTGCGCCTGGTTCGCGCTACCGCATCCGATCGCGCGCGCGGCCGGAGACACGACGGTGGGCGCGCCCGTCAGTTGCGCGATCGTCGACCGCGAGATCGCCGGGACCATTCTAGGATTCGAGGTTTCGGGTCCGGACGAGCGCGCGCTCGCGTCGGGCGTGTGCGCGTATTCGTCGACGTCGGCGACGCAAGACGGGAACGTGTCGTACGCGATCGTAAACGCCGACCTGCTCCCGCGGCGCCGTGCGACCTTTTTCGGCTACGCATTGCGGTGCCGGGGCGTCGAGGCGCGTTCGCCGCGATATCGCGAATGCATGTCTTACTTCGAGCTTTCGAGGGTTTCCGACATCGCGTCGTATTATGCGGCGCGCACGGCCGTCGCGAGCACGCCCGCGCCGTCGGCGTCGGACGACGCGCCTCCGGCCGCCACGACGCTCGGCGACGCATCGGCCGAGGTCTCCGGCACGATCGTCGTCAAGCGCGGCGACGTCGTCTACGAATGCACGGTTCGGCGCAACGGCGATTTCGATCGCGACCGGTCGATCGCGCTCGCCAAAGCGTTATTGGCGAACGCGCGCTAACTCAGACGAGCGCGCGATAGGCGTGTTCCCAAAAGCTTTCGAAAACCGCCGGTGGTTCCGGCGAATCCAAGACGCGCTGCGTCATGAGAATTCCGACGAAGTCGTTCTCGGGGTCGGAGTAGGCGGCCGTGCCGAATCCTCCGACCCAGCCGAACCGTCCCGGGACCATCCACGGGCGCTCGCGTTTGATATCTACGCCGATCCCGAACCCCCACGAGCCATGATCGCCGAAGAAAACCTCCGCACCCAAGCGCTGCGCGGGAGTCAGCTGATCGCGCGTCATCGCCTCGACCGCATCGCGCGAGAGGATGCGGTCGCGGCCGCGCGTGCCGCCGTCCAAGAGCATCCGGCAGAACGCGAAATAATCGTCGGCCGTCGACACGAGTCCGCCCGAGCCGGATTCGAACGTCGGCGGTCGTGCGTATTCACCGTCGGCGACGCTCTCGAACGCTTCGAACGCGTCGCGCTCGGAATCGAAGCGATAGAGGCCCGCAAGACGATCGATCTTTTCGGGCGGTACGAAAAACGCCGTATCGCGCATCGCGAGCGGTTCGAAGAGGCGTTCGCGTAAGAACGTTCCGAACGATTTTCCGGAGAGGCGCGCGATCAACACGCCGAGTACGTCGCTGCTCGTGTTGTAGAGAAAACGCTCGCCCGGCTGGTACATGAGCGGGAGGGCGCCGAGCCGTCGCATCCACTCCTCGGGAGCCGGCCAGCGGGCGTATTTCGGCGGCCCGTCGCCGCCGAGATGTCCCGTGCGGATGGGCTCCTGAATCGGATAGGTCTCCGGCATCGCCATGACGCTTCCGAAGCCGAACGTCGAAGCGAGCAGATCGCGCACGACGATCGGTCGATCGGCGAGGACCGTGTCGTCGAGTTCCGCGCCGATGTGTCGGAGTACCCTACGATTCGCGAGCTCGGGCAACCAACGGTCGACCGCGTCGTCGAGTCGCAGCCTGCCGTCGTCCACGAGCATCATCGTCGCTGCCGCCGCAATCGGCTTCGCGAGCGAGGCGATGCGAAAGATCGTATCGCGGTGCATCGGCGCGCCGTCGTCGATCCGCATCGCGCCGGTCGCCCGGACGTGGATGTCGTCGCCGAGCGCGACGAGCGTCACGAGACCCGGGATATCGCGACGCTCCACGAGTTCCGCCATCGCAGCGTCGAGTTCCGCGAGCCGCGCAGGATCCAGTTCGCCGCGTTTCATCGTGGTGCACCTCGCATCGCCACGTTCAAGGCGATGAGATGCGATCTCCGCTTTCTCGGCCTCGGTGTCGGAGTCGCGAGGACGGCCGCGACACCGTCGTTTGGGAGACCGCTTCATTCAAAGCGATCGAATGCGAGAAGTTAGCGGGGCGCGTCGGGACACCAGGCCCGCTCCGCGACCGGATGGCCGCGAGGTCGATCCCGCTCGGCCTCACGCTGCCGGATCCTTCGCCGCGCGGGCGTCGTCCGCGGTCCTGTGCGCCGACGCATCCGGAACGTCGTGGCGCGAGGTGGACGGGCGATCCTCGAACCATTTCGCGCGCGGTATGCTCCAGAACGTGGCCATGTCGTCGAGCTTACTCGCGTACGTCGCGCGGAGGTCGGCGAAGGCGACCCACGCGCGTTCGCGATCGCGGAGCGGAACGTTCGCCGCGCGCAGGCGATCGTAGGCGAGATCGAATTCGCGTCGCTCGATCCGCGCGTGTTCGGCGGCGGGAAAACGAAAATAGCGCGTGACGTCGTTGACGAAGTGACGGCCGAGGCGGTTGACGACGTTCGCCTCGCCCGCGTTCGGAATGTCGAGCGTCGTCATCGCGAGCGTCGAGGCATCGAGGATCGTGCCGACGACGGCGATCCACGAGATGTCGTCGTGGGTCGAGCGGAAGTACGCGAGGATCGGGTACGCGAGATGCGTTTCGAGGACTTCGGCGAGCCAGAGCTCCGAGGAGCGGAGCGTCGCGTGCAGATCGTCGAGCATGTGGTCGCGCGCGTGGGTCTCGATGAGGTCGAGCCCAGACGGCGGCGCGCCCGCGCGATTGGTGAACATCACGACGAACGCCTCGCGTCGTTGATACGACCCGAAGATCGGAAACAAGAACGCGGTGACGATCGCGAACGCGCCGAGTCCGGACGCACCCGCGGCGAGCGTGAGCGCGCGCGCGAGCGCGCCCGTCGGCGCGAAGTCGCCGATCCCGATCGTCACGAGCGACGTCCCCGCGAAGTAGAGCGCCTCGAAGACGTTCGGCGTCGGGCGGATCTCGTCGCGCAGGCCGTAGAACATCGCGCCGTAGCCGACGACGAGCGAGGCGATCCAGAAAACGAGGAACGTCACGAGCACGAACGGTGCGAACGCGCCGAGGTAACTCTCGCGAAATTCCGCGTCGTGGATGCGCGCGGCCACGCCCCGCCACAGCTGCCAGAGCGTTCGACTGAGGAAGACGCTCGGCCGAAAGAGCCGCCCCGTCGGTCGCGGGACGATGACGGATTGAAAGACGTCGAGGATGGCGACCGCGACGATCGCGACGCCGACGACGACCCAGAGAAAGCCCATGCGAGAGCGTGAAACGCCCGAAGTGGTCGCGAGGTTTCCCGGAGGGCTCCCGATCTCTCGCTGAATTACGACGATGGAACTTCGCCGGAACTCCGGACGATGTTCGGCGGTACCGGCCGACCGTCGCCGCGTACGTGTCGGCAAAGCTCCGGAACCGCAAGCCCCTCTCGGGGAGTCGTCCGCGACGTGTCGATGCGCGACGAGCGACGGCGACGGCGACGATCCGTCGCCGTCGGCGAGATCCGGATGGCGACTTCGCGAATCAGCGATCCGCTTTAGCGATTCGCGGGTTTCGGGACGGTCGGAAGCTCGTCGTGAGACCATTCCATCCACGAGCCGTCGTAGACGGCGAGATCGGTGAAGCCGGCTTCGAGTAAGGCGACGTAAGCGCCCGAGGCCGAGACGCCGCTGCCGCACGTGACGATCGTGCGCTTCGCGCGATCGAGGCCGCGCGCGTCGACGAGTTCGTCGAGTCGCTCGCGCGAGACGACGCGCCCGCCGTCGGCGTCCGAGAGGAGGTCGTTTCCCGAGAGCCGGATCGCGTTCGGGATATCGCGATCGCGCAGCGCGTAGGTTTTATTGCGCTGGGTTTCCAGTAATTGGTCGGCGCTGCGACCTTCGGCGATCGCGAGCACGTCCTCGCGCGTCGCGCGGACGTTCGGCCGGAGCTTCGCGACGAAGGTACGCGCGGGGAAGATCGGCGTTTCGAACGACGGCGTGCCGCCGGCGGCGAGCCACGCCTTGTATCCGCCCGCGACGATGACGGCGCGATCGTGTCCGTAGTAACGGAGCATCCAGACGAGGCGCGCGGCGTACGGCACGTCGCCGTCGTCGTACGCCACGACGAGCGTGTCGTTATCGATGCCGTTCGCGCCGAGGACGGCCGCGAAGTGTTCCGGCGGCGCGACGCGGAGCGCGTGCGGCGTCGCCGGGTCGGCGAGGTGATCGGCATAATCGAGATGCACGGCGCCCGCGACGTGCCCGGCCGCGTATTGCTCCGCGCCCGTTTTCGCGGCCGGATCGGGCGCGCCGTGGGGTTTGCTACGCGTATCGACGATGCGGACGTTCGGATCGCTCGCGTGCGCGGCGAACCACGGTAAATCGACGAAGAGCTCGGTCATAACGAAGCGATGTGTCCCGTCGTGGAATCGCCTTCCTGTCCGTCGCGTGCCGTCGGATGCGACCACGTCGGCCGAAGTGAAACGGCACGATAACGGGAAAACGATCACGCATGCAGACGACGATACGATCGATCCCGCCGTTCGCGAACGAGGCGATCCGCACGTTCACCGAAGCGGCGGACGCCGCGTCGCTCGCGGGCGAGATCGCGAACCTGCGTCGGACGGGGCCGCGGCACTACCCGGTCGTGATCGGCGGTGAGGCCGTGGAAACGACCGCGACGATCGCTTCGCGGAATCCGGCTCGCCCGGAGGAGATCGTCGGGACGGTCGGCTCCGCGGATCTCGCGCAGGCGAACCGCGCGATCGAAACGGCCGCCTCGACCTTCGAGACGTGGAAGCGCGTGTCGGCGGCGGATCGCGCGGCGTACGTCTTCGCGGCGGCCGAGCTCGTGCGGCAACGGCGCGATTTTTTCAACGCGCTCTTGGTTCTCGAGGTCGGGAAGACGTGGCCCGAGGCCGACGGCGATACGGCCGAGGCGATCGACTTTCTCGAATTCTACGCGCGCGAGGCGCTCCGCTACGCCGAGCCGCCGGCACCGACGCCGATCCCGGGCGAGCAGAATCGCCTTTCGTATATCCCGCTCGGCGTCGGGGTCGTGATCCCGCCGTGGAATTTCGCCTTCGCGATCATGGCGGGCATGACGACGGCGGCGCTCGTCTCCGGGAACACCGTCGTCCTCAAGCCCTCGAGCGATTCGCCCGCGATCGCGGGCGCCTTCGTCGCGCTCCTCCACGAAGTCGGGATCCCCGGCGGGGTCGTGAACTTCGTGCCGGGCTCGGGGCGCACGATCGGCGACGCGCTCGTCGCGCACCCGAAAACGCGCTTCGTCTCGTTCACGGGCTCGAAAGAAGTCGGCCTGCATATCAACGAACTCGCCGCGAAGACGGCGCCGGGTCAGATCTGGATCAAGCGCGTGATCGCGGAGATGGGCGGCAAAGATTCGATCGTCGTCGCCGCGGACGCCGACCTCGACGCGGCGGCCGCGGGGATCGTTACGTCGGCGTTCGGGTTCTCCGGACAAAAGTGCTCGGCGTGCTCGCGCGCGATCGTCGAGACGAGCGTCTACGACGCGATCGTCGCGAAGGTCGTCGAGCGGACGAAGGCCCTCGTCGTCGGCGATCCGGCGTCGCGCGAAACGGCGGTCGGTCCCGTCATCAACGAAGGGGCGATGACGACGATCCTACGCTACGTCGAGCGGGGCGTTTCGGAAGGCGGCCGCCTCCTCGCCGGCGGGCGGCGCGTCGACGGACCGGGGTTCACGATCGAGCCGACGATCATCGCGGACGTGCTTCCGACGGCGACGATCGCGCAGGAAGAGATATTCGGGCCCGTGCTCGCGATCGTCCGCGCGCGCGACTACGACGACGCGCTCGCGATCGCCAATAATACCGAATTCGGTCTGACGGGCTCGGTCTATTCGCGCGACGACGCGAAACTCGAGCGCGCGCGCGACGAGTACCACGTGGGGAATCTGTACTTCAATCGCAAGTGCACGGGGGCGTTCGTCGGCGCGCATCCGTTCGGCGGGTTCAACATGTCGGGGACCGATTCGAAGGCGGGTGGGGCGGATTACCTGGCGCTCTTCACGCAGGCGAAGCTCGTATCGAAACGGATCGCCTGAACGTCCGTCGATCGGGTCCACGCGCGGCGCCTCTCCGGGGCGCCGTGCGTATTTTACGCGGCTCGCCGTCTCCTGCGGTCGGACGAATTTAAACTGAGGCGCTACCTGTTGACTCCGCTTGTGGGGGGTGATACTATAGCCGCCGTGAGTCTGACGTCTCGCCACTCCGGTGCGGTCAGTAATCCGGTCCGTGTAGGGCCTGATGTCAGAGTTTGTTCCTTGAAAACTGAGCAGTACAGTAGCGCATAAGTCTGTGGGTCTCCATCCCGAGATACCAGATGAATGTGCGGCGCAAGCCGCATTTTTGTTTGCGATTTCGGAGTGAGAGAACAGCGTCGATGACGTGCGAGAACCCGGCTCCACCGGTTTTTCGAGGCGTGCATCGACAAACAAATTGACCGATCGAAGACGTTCGCGTCGGAGATCAAATCTGGGTTTCGGGTTCGCCCGAGGCCCGGTAGCTTGGTCAGCGATTAAAACGAGCCCAAATGGCTCCAATCGCTCGGATCGCAAGATCGCGAGGATTTTTGGAGAGTTTGATCCTGGCTCAGGATTAACGCTGGCGGCGTGCCTAACACATGCA
>CAZZXB010000136.1:0-7210 GCA_964658025.1 uncultured Janthinobacterium sp. | reverse complement strand
CGCGGCGCCGATCATCGCGGAACTCGCGCGCGAATCGGGGGCGCTCACGGTCGCGGTCGTCACGAAACCGTTCTCGTTCGAAGGCCGCAAACGCATGTTGCTCGCCGAGCGCGGTATCGCCGATCTCGAGCAAAAGGTCGACACGCTCATCACGATCCCGAACGAACGGATCCTGCAGATCATCGAGAAGCGCACGCCGCTCTCGGAGGCGTTCTCGTACGCCGACGACATCTTGCGCCAGGGCATCCAGGGGATCTCCGATCTCATCACCCAGCCCGGTCTCATCAACCTCGATTTCGCCGACGTCAAGACGATCATGACCGACGCCGGGTCGGCGATGATGGGGATCGGCGAGGGCACGGGCGAGCATCGCGCCGCCGACGCCGCGCAGAAGGCGATCGCCTCGCCGTTGCTCGAGACGACGATCGAAGGCGCGCGCGGCGTGATCTTCAACATCACGGGCGGTCCCGATCTCGCGATGTTCGAGGTGAACGAAGCGGCCGAGATGATCGCGCGCGCCGTCGATTCGGACGCGCAGATCATCTTCGGCGCGTCGATCGATCCGAGGATGGAGTCGAAAGTTCGCGTTACCGTCCTCGCGGCCGGCTTCGGCGCGCGGCGTCCGCAACTCTCGGCCGACGGCTTCTCGTACGAGCAGAAATTCGACAAGGTCGCACCCGTGAACATGGACGACATCGAGGTTCCGGCGTTCCTGCGCTATCGCAGTTAACGTTCGGTCGCGCGGCGAACGGCCGGGCATCTTGAGCAGTCGAGCGCACTTCATCACGGCCGCGGGCGTCGCGGCCGTGATCGGCCTTCCCGAGAGCGGCGCCGCCGCGCCGCCGCGAGCGTCCGCGAAATTCGATCGCGCGGCCTTCGAAGCGATCCTCGCGAAGCCGTACCGTCATCGCCAGGTCTTCGGGAGCGTCAAGCTCGCCGACGCCGCCGTCCTCCATTACATGGAGAACGCGCTGACGGCATATTCCGAAGGCTTCGGCGAGGGTCCGGGCACGTTGCACGTCGCCGCCGTGTTGTACGGGCAGTCGCTCGTCGTCGCCGCACCGTCTTCGCTCTGGAAGACGTATTCGCTCGCGAAGTATCTCGCGACGTACGGCGAGCATTTCGATACGGGGATCGGCACCGTCAATCCGTACGCCGCCCGCGTCGCGAGACTGCGCGATGCGGGCGCCTCATTTTTCGTCTGCGACAACGCGCTGCGCGGCTTCACGCAGGCGCTCGGCGCGAGCCCGAGCGGCGGCGACGGCGGTCCGGACGAAGTCTACGCGGCGTTCCACGCGGCGCTCTCCGCCGAACGGGGCGTCACGATCGTTCCCGCGGGCGTCGCGGCGCTCAACGCCGCGCAAGAAGCGCGCTTCACGCTCTGCCACGCGACGCTCGCATGAGCGTCGTCGATACCGACGTCGCCGAACGCGCCATCGCGATCCGTCGCGAGATCCACCGTTTCCCCGAACTCGGATTCGAAGAGGAGCGGACGGCGGGCGTCGTCGAGCGCGAACTCGGCGAACTCGGCATCGAGCATCGTCGGATCGCGACGACGGGCGTCGTCGCGATCGTTCGCGGCGCGCTCCCCGGACGGACGGCGGGCCTGCGTGCCGACATGGATGCGCTCCCGATCCTCGAACGTTCGGGCGAATCGTTCAGCTCCGAAGTACCGGGGAAGATGCACGCGTGCGGGCACGACGCGCATACCGCGATGTTGCTCGGCGCCGCGCGCGTCTTGCAGGCGGAGCGCGCGACGCTCGCCGGAACGGTCGTGCTGTTCTTCCAGCCCGCGGAAGAAGGGCCGGGCGGCGCGCTTCCGATGATCGAAGCGGGCGCGCTCGACGATCCCGCAGTCGACGCGATCGCGATGCTCCACGTCGACACGCGTCTCGATACCGGGCGCGTCGGTTTCGTCGCGGGCGCGTGCAACGCGGCGTGCGACGAATTCCACGTCACGATCGAAGGTCGCGGGGGACACGGCGCGTCGCCGCACAACGCGATCGACGCGATCCCGTGCGCCGCGGCGACCGTTCTCGCCTTACAGAATCTCGCCGCGCGCGAGACGGATCCGCTCAAGACGATCGTCGTGACGATCGGAACGATCGAAGGCGGCTATCGCAATAACGTCATCGCCGACCGGGTGAAGATGACGGGGACGTTCCGCACCCAAGACGCGACGCTCCGCGCCGAACTCGAACATCGCGCGCGACGGATCGTCGAAGGGGTCGCCGCCGCATACGGCGCGCGCGGCACGCTCGACGTGATCTACGGTTACCCCGCCGTCGTCAACGACGACGAGCTCGCGGCGACGTTCCGCGCGTACATGTCGGCGCGTAGCACGATCCCGCTCGACAGCCCGCCGCCGACGATGGGCGGCGAGGACTTCGCCTACTTCGCCGAACGCGTTCCGGGATTGCTCGTCCGCCACGGCATCCGGAGCGAAGCGGCGGGTTCGTTGCACTCCGGACACAGCGCGGAGTTCCGCGTCGACGAAGCCGCGCTCGCGTACGGCATCGAGACGCTCGTCCACTTCGCGCGCGGCGTCGGGTCGGGCGACGTCCGAGGGGGCGCGCGCCCGCGACCGTAGTCGCCCTCACATTCGCCCCGGATGCAAACGACTACGCTTGCGAGACGATGTCGCTCCCTATCCGCCGTATCGATCCCGAACAGCAGCGTCGCGCGGAGCGAGACTTGCGTCTCGTCGCGGCTTTCCGTGGCGGCCGTGCCGACGCGTTCGACGAGATCGTCGCATCGTACGATCGGCAGGTCAGCCGGATCCTCGCACAACTCGGCGCCGCGCCGACCGAAGCGGAAGACCTCGCCCAAGAAGTCTTCCTGCGGATCTTCCGCAACCTCCACCGTTTTCGCGGTCAGTCGTCGTTCTATACGTGGCTCTATCGGATCACGGTGAACGTCTTCTTCGATCACAACAAGAAGCGCAAACGCGCCGACGTGCGCCTCAAGCGTCTCGAATCCGCGCTCGGCGACGCGAGCGTCGTCCGGACCGACGGCGACCCGTACGTGGCGTGTTTCGAATCGCTCACGCAGGCCACGTTCGCGGGCGCGATCGGTCAGCTGCCGGAGACGTTCCGCGCGGTCGTGCGCATGCGCGAGATCGAAGATCTTTCTTACGAAGAGATCGCCCGGCTCACGGGCATCTCGATCGGAACCGTGCGGTCGCGCCTGTCGCGCGCGCGGACGCGTCTGAAGGAACTCTTGCGCGAGGCGATCGCTCCCGTCGCCGCGTAGGCGAGGGCCGCGCGGGCGACGGATCGGCCCGCTCGCCCGCGGGCCGGTAATCGGGCGACGCATCGGCTCCGGTTATCCACAACGATACACAAGGATACCACAGCTTGTACGCACGAGCCGGACGAACCACTAGGGATTGTGGTCGGAGGCAAGGTGCGCCGGCGGCGACACCGAAAATCGCGCGATGCTCGGTACGCACGAATCCGCCTACCCGACGGCCGTCCCCACGCCGACCGGATTGTTCGGGTCTCAGGATCTCGCGAGCGCGCCGGAGGCGGCCTTTTCGTTGCTCTGCGACGTCGAGAAGTGGCCCGTCTGGCTCTCGTTCTGCACGAGCGCGCGCCTCGTCGATCCCGATGCGGGATTCGGCGTCGGAACCGAGATCGCGGTTCGCGGCACCATCCCGGGCGGCCGCGAGGAACTCTACGAGGTCGACCACTACCTCGACGGGCACATCGTCTCGCTCGTGGGCGCCTACTCGCTCCGACGACGGATCGATTTTCGGATCGAGCGGAAGTCCGATCGTTCGAAGCTCGTGGCGCGGATCGATTATCCGAGTTACGGCGGCGTCCTCGGCGTGCTGGTCGACCGGGTTACCGCGCGGCGCCGCCTCGAGGCCGCGCTCGCCGAGTCGCTCGTCCACTTCAAGGGCCTCGTCGAATTCCACGACGTACCCGAAGACGCGCTCCTCGCCGATTTTTAGCCGGTCGCCCGCGGGACTTCGCCGATTAGCAGTCGTTGACGGTTTCTGCCAAGAGCCGTTATACTCGTCCTCGACTAGTGGCCGCGCCCGCGGCCCGCGTAGGAGTTCCACGTTGCCGCTTTACGAATATCAGTGCACGGCGTGCGACGCCGTGACGGACATCAAACACGGATTCAAAGAAACGAATTCCGAGCCGTGCCCGACGTGCGGCGGTCCGCTCAAGCGTCTGTTCAATCCGGCGGGGATCGTCTTCAAGGGGTCGGGTTTCTACGTGAACGACTCGCGTAAACCGAGTCCCTCCGAGAGTTCCGGATCGGATGCGCCCAAGCCGAGTTCCGGCGGGAAGAGCGACGCCGCGGCTTGAGCTCCGGCCTCGTCTTCCTGAGCGCGAGCGCGCTCGTCGCGTTCGTGCTCGTCGCGCTCGGATTACTTCAGTGCTCGTCGATCGCGTACGCCCTCGTGAAACGCGCGCTCGCGTATCCGCGCCTGCCGATCTTCGTCGAGCTCGCGCGTGCGGGCCGACGGGCGCGCGCGGCGATCGGTCGTCTCGGCCGCGTCGTCGGATACGTGGAACGGACGAGCCGCGCGCTCGACCGCCTCGACGCGGCGCGCGAACGATCCGTCCGGTCGGGCGGCGAACTCGTCACGACGGTCCGCGTCGCGACCGAGTCGTTATTGCGCCGCCGGCCGTGATTGGGCGGCCGACCACAGACCGACGAAATCGGGGAAACTGACGGCGATACACGCGTCGTCGTCGATCTCGATCCGACCGCTCGCGGCGGCGAACGTCGCGATCGCCATCGCGATGCGATGGTCGTCGTAGGTCTCCAAGCGATGCGCGGGCGGCCGCGCGCCGCCGCCTTCGATATCGAGACCGTCGGGGAGTTCGCGGACCGAGATGCCGCACGCGCGTAGCGTCTCCGCGATCGTCGTGAGTCGATCGGATTCCTTACCGCGCAGATCCGCCGCGTCGCGGATGTGCGTCGTGCCGACGGCGTGCGCCGCCGCGACCGCGAGGATCGTGATCTCGTCGATCGCGCGGACGACGAGTTCGCCGTCGAGCGTCGTCGCGTGAAGCGGCGCGGCGCGGACGTGCAGGTCGGCGACGGGTTCGCCGCCGAGATCGCGTTCGTTCGCGACGTCGATGTTCGCGCCCATCGCGCGGAGCGCGTCGATCACGCCCGTGCGCGTGGGGTTGACGCCGACCTCGCGCAAGACGAGCGAACTCCCGGGCGCGATCGACGCACCGGCGAGAAAGAACGCGGCGCCCGAGAGATCGCCCGGGATGCGGACGTCGCGCGCGACGAGTTCGCCCGGCTCGAGATCGATCGTGCGGCCGTCGAAACGGATCTCCCGTCCGAAGTGACGCAAGAGCCGCTCCGTGTGATCGCGCGAAAAACTATCGCCCGTCACGCGCACCGGACCCGTCGCCGACAGATGCGCGAGCAGGATCGCCGATTTTATCTGCGCAGACGCGATCTCCAGCGCGAACGTCCCTCCGGGCGGCGTGCGGATGCCGCGAACCTGCGCCGGAAGTCGTCCCGAATTCGTCGTGACCTCGGCGCCGAGCGCTCGGAGCGGCCGCGCGACGCGCTCCATCGGACGACGGCGTAGCGACGCGTCGCCGTCGAAACGCGCGGCGAGCCCGCGACCGGCGCAGAGCCCCATGAGCAGCCTCGTCGTCGTCCCCGAGTTGCGCGCGTCGATCGTCGCGGACGGATCGTGCAGCGGTCCGCCCGTGACCGCGATCTCCACGCCGTCGTCTTCGACGAGCGCGCCGAGCGCCGCGATCGCGTCGCGCGTCGCCATGACGTCGGCGCCGCGATTGATCTCGCGCACGATCGAGCGGCCGTTCGCGGCGGCTGCGAGCATGAGCGCGCGATGCGATATCGATTTGTCGCCCGCCACGCGCACGTCGCCGCGGAGCGGTCCTCGTTCAAAAAACACGGCACCCTTTCGAAAACGACGGACGGCGCCGCGTGGAACGCCGCACGGATCGCGAGCGAGCGATCCGCGCGTCTCGCGCGTTCGATCGAACGGAATTCTAGGGAAGGTGGGATTCGAACCCACAAGAGCGTAAGCTCAACCGCTTTTGAGGCGGTCGCGTAGACCGTTCCGCCACTTCCCCTCTAGGCGCCGCTTCTTCGCTCGGACGGACGCGCCTGCGCGGCCCGGTCCTCGGCTTCGAGCGCGCCACGCGCCGCGGGCTCGTCCGCCGCGGAGAGATTACCGTAGCGCATCCGCGCGCGCTTGCCGGGCGAGAGCGTGAGGCGCACGACGATCGAATCCGGTCGACGTACGATCGCCGCGCGCTCCACGTCTCCCGCGCGCCACGCGATCGTCGCGAGTTCGTGCGTCGCGGGATCGAAATAACCGAGCGCGTCGGGCGACTCGGTCGCCGGGGAGAGCACGATACGCGTGCCCGCATCCGCGCCGTCGCCGACCACGAGCGACGTGACGACGACCCCGCGCTGCGCGCCCGCATCCGATACGCCCGCATCCGCCGCGCCGTCCGGCGAGAAGCGTTCGTCGACCTCGAAACTACGCGCGTTCGGCTCGAGCGCGATCTCGCGATCGAATCGCGCGCCCGCCGGAACGACGTCCGGCGCGTCGTACGAAAAGCGCGCGCGCGCGTCGCCCCCGTCCGCGGCGACGACGACGTCGTAGGCGCGGTTGAACGTTCCCGCCGGAAAGTCGTGCGTGTAGCGCGCGATCCGATCGCTCGTGGACAGCGGCGGTTCGATCGCGACGTCGTCGCGCAACCCGCCGACGCTCGAGAACACGTTGCGTCCGGTCGCGACGTCCTCGAACACGAACGCGCGCGCGCCGGCGTCGGGCGCGACGACGAGTCGGACGATGCCGTTGTCGAGGACGACCTCCGAGCCGCCGTCGGCGAAGGCGTCGCTCCGATACGCGCGCGCGGTCCCGGGCGCGACCGGTTCGAACGGCGCGACGGGCAGGCGCGCGTCGTTCCGGATGGGCACGCCGGCATCGGCGCCCGCGGGAGCGGGCGTGCCCGCCTCGCGCGCGGGAGACGGTGCGGCGGCGTCGTCCGCGGGAGACCGCGCGGCGTCGCGAGCCGGGTTCGAGACGACGCCCAAGACGTTTCCGTTCGCGTCGAGCGCTTCGACGAGCGCGCGATGCGCCGGGATCGTGAAGGCGCGCAGGCTGACGCGATGCGTGGCCGCGAGCGCGACGCTCGCGCGCGCGACGGCGAGCGGCGCGTTCGCATAATTAGCGGCCACGAGAAAACCG
>CAZZXB010000135.1:4538-7280 GCA_964658025.1 uncultured Janthinobacterium sp. | reverse complement strand
CTCGTCTCACGTAGGCGTCACCCCTACCCTACCGCCTCGTCGGAATCGTCGGCGGCGCGGACATGACGAGCACTGGAGTTCCTTTGATTCGGAATTTCGTCTTCGGATCGACGTTTTTCGCATGTTGCGCGCTCGCGATCGCGCGACCGGCGGCGGCCACGGATGTCGCGTCGCGTTCGGCGACGCCCGCGATCCAGATCATCGACATCGGCGGATACCGCGGGGGCCGACCCGAACCGAGCGTCGCGACGGCCGTATCGAACGGACTCGTCGTCGGCTACGCCGACCTCGCGAACGGCACGCCGAACGCCGTCAGCACGCGTGGCGCCGGTCTCACGAATATCGGCGCCGGACTCGACGGCACGCTCGCATCGGCGGTCAACGCGTCGGGAACGGCGGTCGGCCAGATCTTTTTCCCCGGTCCGACGCAGCAACGTGCGGCCATCTTTGCCGGTGGGCGCGAAACCGCACTCGGCGCGCTCCCGGGCGATGCGTCGAGCATCGCGACGGGCATCAACGCGTCGGGCGAGATCGTCGGGACGTCCACGCCCGCCACGACCTCGACGCCCGCACCGTACGTGTCGCAAGCGTTTTCGTTCCGCGACGGAAAGATGAGCCCGATCCCGCAACTCCGTGCGCTCGCGGGCTTTCGCGGCGCGAACGCGCTCGGCGTGAACGATGCGGGGACGATCGTCGGCAGCGTGGGATACGGAGCGGCGTTCTTTTCGAGCGTCGCGTCGTACGCGCTCGTCGGAACGAAGCTCGCGCTCTTCGGCGTCCTGCATGCGACCGGGAACAGCGAGGCGACGGCCGTCAACGCTGCGGGCATCGTCACGGGTTACTACTCCACGTTCTCGTATAGCGTGAACGCGCCGTTGCACGCCTACTCGTACGATACGTCGACCGCGGCGTTTACCGATCTCGGAACGCTCTATCCGAACGACTCGTTCGCGACGAGCGTCGGAAACGCGATCGATCGCGCGGGAACCATCGTCGGATATTCGCAACCGCACGGGGGCTCCGCGCCGCCCGCCGCGACGCTTTTCGCGAAGGGTCGCATCGTCGATCTCAACACCTTGCTCCCGGCGAAATCCGGTTGGCAGTTGGAGATCGCGACGGGCATCGACGATCTCGGCGACATCGTAGGAATCGGTATCCACAACGCGGTCGAACGCGGCTTCTTACTCCGCACGGGCGCGCGATTCGCGGCTCGCGCCGTTACCTCGTCTCGCTCGTAAAGGAATGTTCTCGATGACGAACGCCCTGCGCGCCCTCGTCGGCGTCGCCTCGCTCGCCGCAATGACGCGGCCCGTGCTCGCGCTCGAAACCGATCGCGTGCCGCTCTCTCCCGCCGCCGGACGCGCCGTCGCCGTCGCGGAACCGGCGACGTTGAATGCGGTCCGCCAATTCACGGTGCTCCCCACGTCGACGACGACGACGGATATCGCGACGTTGCGTTCGTACTTCGAACGTTACGGGTTCACGGTCGCGGTGTCGCCGAATCTCAAGCACCTCATCCTCACCGGGACGCTCGCCTCGGCCGGACGCGCCGCAAACGCCACGTTCCGTTCGTTCGCGTCGGGAGCGGAAACGGTCGTGCGCGCCACGCCGTTTCGGTTTCCGGCATCGATCGCGCGACTGATCAAGGCGACGTCGTTCGTTCCCGGCGCGCACGCGCGTCCGATGTCGGTGCGGCCGTCGCTCGTAACGATGGGACCCGCGAACGGGTACGGTCCGAGCGACATCGCGAGCATCTACGACATCGCCTCCGTCTACGGCGCGGGGAACGTCGGCGCGTCGCAAACCGTCGCCGTCGCCGCCTGTAGTTCGATCGCGGCGAGCGACCTCGCGCAGTACGACGCGCTCTTCGGCCTCCCCAAACCGAAGCTGACGATCGTCCCGGTCGACGGAACGACCACGACGCAAGACGGCGAGGCGATCCTCGACGTCGAGCGCGTTCACGGTACCGCTCCCGGCGCGGCGATCCGGCTCTATCTCGCGCCGAACTGCGCCTTTAGCGAGCTCGTCGACGTCTTCGCGAAAATCGCCGAAGACGACGTGACGTATCGTTTCGCCGCGGTCTCGCATTCGTACGGGTTCCCCGAGGGCGACTACGCCGCCGACGGCCTCAATCCGTCGCTTCTCGACGAGAGCGCGGCGTTAGCGGAAGTCGCCAAACAGCACACGCCGATCTTCGCCTCGTCCGGCGACGGCGGCTCGTGGAACGATCTCGGGATCGAAAACGCGACGGACGTGAATTATCCGGCGTCGGACGCGAGCGTCATCGCCGTCGGCGGAACGACGGTGGAGGCGGGCTCCGCGGGCACGCGTCTCTTCGAACACGCCTGGACCGGAAGCGGAGGTGGTGCGAGCGGCGTGTTCCCGATCCCCACGTACCAAACGTCGACGCCGGGCTTGGCTTCGAGCGTCGCGAAGAATCTGCCGGACGTCTCGATGCTCGCCGATCCGTTCACCGGAGCGACCGAAGTCTTCGCGCTCGGCGGCGGAACGTTTCCGATCGGCGGTACGAGCGTGAGCGCGCCGACGTTCGCCGGCGTCTGGACGCTCGTCGCGCAGGCGCGCGCGACGGCCGGACACGCACCCATCGGCAACGTCGCCGCGGCGATCTACGCGCGCCGCGATTCGTTCCTCGACATCACCGGCGGCGGTAACGGGTACTACGTCGCGAAACCCGGTTACGATAACGTCACGGGTCTCGGCGTACCGGACGTCGCGAAACTC
>CAZZXB010000135.1:0-4438 GCA_964658025.1 uncultured Janthinobacterium sp. | reverse complement strand
GATCGGCGGGTGCTCGTCCACGCATTCGTGCTACGCCGGTCGAGCGTCAACGGGTCCTCACGCTCGCCTGCCGAGAGCGCTCGCGTCGAAATCGGACACGGCGAGCCGTAGGCGGGCGCGTATATCGTGCGCTTCGGTGAGATGGAGGCAACATGTCGGGCGGTCGCGTCACTTCGGTCAACGTCTCCGACGTGCGGACGGTCGAGTACCGCGGTACTTCGATAACGACCGGGATTTTCAAGAAACCGGTCGCCGAGCGCCTCGCGGTCGCCGGGATCAACGTCCGCGGCGACGCTCAAGCCGATCGCTCGGTGCACGGCGGTCCGACGCGCGCGGTCTACGCGTACGCGGAAGAAGATTACGCGTGGTGGAGCGATGCGCTCGGACGCGCGCTCCCCGTCGGCACGTTCGGCGAGAACCTCACGCTCGCGGGGATCGACGTCACCCGCGCGCTCGTCGGCGAACGCTGGCGTGTGGGAACGACGACGTTCGACGTGACGTCGCCGCGCGTGCCGTGTTTCAAGCTCGCGATGGTCATGGACGATCCGACGTTCGTGAAGCGCTTCGCGAAGGCGCTGCGGCCGGGCGCCTATCTCGCGATCGTGGAGCCGGGCGAGATCGGTGCGGGCGACGTTGCGGAGATCGTCGCGCGTCCGGAGCACACGCTAACGCTCGAGAAGATGACCGACATCTATTTCAACCACCGCGACCGTTCGAGGGAATTACTCGTTCCGGAACTTCCGGAATCGTGGCGCGAATGGGTCGTCGCGCAAACGAGCGCGTGACGCGATCGGGTGCCCGGTCGATCGCACGACGGCGGGCGTTCGGCGAATAGCCGCCGACTCGTGCGGGATGGTATCGCCCCCGATCGCCGAGATCGCGATGCGACGGTCGCCGTTCCCGACGACGTTCGAGCGACGCGGTGACGCTCGCGTCGCGTCGAAGGGCCGATCATGGAAATCGGCATCGACAGTTTCGCCGCGCTCGCGTCCGAGAGCGGCGTCGCGGTCGCCGGCGGCGCGGCGCAGAGCATGCGCGATCTCGTCGAGCGGATCGCCCTCGCCGATCGCGTCGGACTCGACGTCTTCGGCCTCGGCGAACATCACCGCCGCGAGTTCCTCGATTCCGCGCCCGCCGTCATCCTCGGCGCGGCCGCCGCGCGCACGGAGCGCATCCGACTCACGAGCGCCGTTACCGTGCTCAGCGCGGCCGACCCCGTCCGCGTGTTCCAAAACTTCGCGACGGTCGATCTGCTCTCGAACGGGCGCGCGGAAATCGTCGCCGGTCGCGGGTCGTTCGTCGAATCGTTTCCGCTCTTCGGTTTGCGTCTCGAAGATTACGACGCGCTGTACGCGGAAAAGCTCGAACTCTTACTCGCGATCCGCGACACGCCCGAACTCCATTGGTCGGGAAACTTTCGGCCGCCGCTCTCCGGGCAAGGCATCTATCCCAGACCGCTTCAGGCGCGCTTACCGATCTGGGTCGGCGTCGGCGGGACGCCGGCGTCGTTCGTGCGCGCGGGCGCGCTCGGACTGCCGCTCATGATCGCGATCATCGGCGGCGAGACGCGGCGCTTCCGCCCGCTCGTCGACCTCTATCGCGAAGCCGGACGCCGCGCGGGGCACGCTCCGGAACGTCTCAAGATCGGCGTTCACGCGCTCGGCTACGTCGCGGCGACGACGCAGGAAGCGATCGACGACTTTTTTCCCGGCTACGCGCGCACGTTTACCGCGATCGGCAAGGAGCGCGGCTGGCCGCCGACGCGCCGCGTCGATTTCGACGCCGCCCGCAGTCCCGACGGCGCGCTCTTGGTCGGTAGCCCCGAAGAGATCGCCCGGAAGATCCTCCGCCACAGCGATGCGCTCGGCGGCATCTCGCGACTCACGTTCCAAATGGACGTCGCCGAACTCACCCACGCGCAATTGTCGCGGGCGATCGAACTCCTCGGCGCGAGCGTCGCACCGATCATACGCTCGCACGTCGCCACCGACGTTCGCTCTTGAGGTTCGTGCGCCGTCGCATTCGGAATTCGAGTTAGCGTAGAGCGACTCGGAGGTCCCGTCCTACGCCGACGCGTCCGGAACGTCGACGCCGAGATTCGTCGCGAGTTCCTGACCGTGTTTTTGTGCGGAGGCTTGCGCGGCGCCGACCGTTTCGGAGACGACCGCCTTACTCTGCGAGACGATCTCGTCGCGTGCGTCGATCGCTCGCTTCGCGAGGTCGCCGCCGATCGGTGCGAGGCGCGTGCGTTCCGCTTCCGAGAGGGGAACGACGAAGCCCGCGACGAGTCCGACGATCGCGAGCCCTACGACGATCGCGATCGGCGCCTTGCTCGCGGACGGCGGAACGCTCGCGAAGCCGTGGAGCGCGGAATCGCCCGCGAGGTCGAGCTGGTTCGCGCGCTCGCGGAGATTCGCGCCCACCGCGTCGGCCGCTCCGCCGAGATCGGTTTTGCTCGCGATGGAATCGAGCGCGTCGCCGAGGCGCTCTCGCGTCTGATTTATCGCGTGTTCGACTTGGTTCGCGTTTTCAGCCATGTTAGATTCTCCTTGACCGATTCGAGCGTCCGTTCCGGAATGGGCGGGATCGCTCGCGTGATGAAGCCGCGTGCGGCGAGCGCGAGCACGATCGCGACGACGAGGTACAGGGCCGTGACGATGAGCGCCGCGAGCCACGGTGCGACGACGAGACTGAACGCCAACACGAGCGTCGCCGTGAGCGTCGCGACGGACGCCACGAGTAACAACGCCGCGAGGATCAAGAACGCCGCGCCGACTCCGAGCCCTTTGAGCTTGGAAACGATCTCGATTTTCGCGAGCTCGAATTCTTGACGGACGAGCGTGACGGCTTCGCGCGACGCCCGCTTGAGGGCGTCCGCGAGCGATTCGGTCCCGTCGTGCAAGATCAACCGTTTCTTCCGAGCGGTCCGGACGTCGTCGCGACGCGAACGACGCGCGCGGCGACGAAGCCCGCGGCGAGCGCGACGGCGCTCGCGAGGCCGGGTTGCCGTACGGCGAACGATTCCGCGTCACGACCGAGCGTCGCGGCATCGGAGCGCTCGAGGTAATGGCCGATGCGATCGACGTACCCGGCGATGGTCTCGGTCGCGCGCACGACGTATTTGCCCTCGCCGCGCTTCTCGAATTCGGCGCCGACCTCGCGTAACGTCGCCGCGCTCGCGCAGATCCGATTCCCGAGCAGGGTCGAGCGCTGATCGATCTGACGACCGACGAATGTTTTTCCGACTTTGCGCGATGTCGCGACGTAGCTAGACATAAGACGTGAACCTCCGACGACGTTCGATACCCGTTCCCTTTCGTCGTTAAGCCTCCCGTGTCGGGACGGACGACGGGAGCGGGGTGCGTCGCGTGCGAACGCGCCCTCCCGCCATGCCTACCACGTCCGTCGAAACGCTCGACTTCGCACCGACCTCCGCCGGACTCGGCGATGTGCTCGACGCGTTCGAAGGTCTCGGGAGCGCGGGGGGCGGTGTACGCGACGGCCGCGCGCGTCGCGGCGCGCTCGCGACGTACGCGCGACTCGCGACCGAGCCCGTCCGTCTCCCGTCGCGCTGGCGCCACGATTACGCCCGACTCGATTTCGACGACCTGCGCTGGTCGAGCGGTCGCGTCGCGGTCCCCGCGCTCCCGCGCGTCGCGCGCGCGCCGGAGGGCGACGCGCCGGCGCTCGCTGTCGAAAACGCGGGCGGTCTCGTGCATGCGGGCGGCGTCCATCTCACGAGTTCCGCCGCCGCGAGCGACGCGCGCTTCACCCTGCTCTCGCTCGCCGACGCGACGCGGACGCTCGGCGTGCGCGCGACGGGGATTCTCGGGCGGGTCGTCCGTTCCGACGCCGACCGGTTCGTCGCGCTCGCGACCGCGTTTCAGAATTGCGGGGCGTACGTCGAGATCGCGAGCGACGCGACGCTCGATGCACCGCTGCAACTTTTATGGATGGGCCGACCGGGGGAAGCGGGAGCGGTCTTTCCGCAGACGGTCGTGCGCGTCGGCGCGAACGCGCGCGCGACGATCCTCGAACGCCACGTCGGTTCGAGCGACGCGTTCGTCGCGGGGACGGTCGAGATCGACCTCGGCCCGGGCGCGCATCTCGATTACGTCGTCGTGCAGGAAGCGGGAGACGGCGCACGCGTGGCGATCCGTCGCGCCGCGCGCGTCGCCGCGCGCGGCGAGATCGCCTGGCATCTCGCCGAACTCGGCGGAGCGCTCGCGCGCGGCGTCGTCACGACGGAACTCCGCGAGCCGGGCGCTCGCGCGCGCGTCCACGCGCTCTCGTTTGCGAGCGGGTTCGCGAACGCCGATCTGGAGATCGCGGTCGATCACCGCGCGGGCGACGGCGTCTCGAACGTGGTCGTCCGCCGAGCCGCGATCGATCGCGGTCACGGCCGCGGTCACCAGCGCCTGGCCATAGCCTTTGCCCT
>CAZZXB010000134.1:0-7380 GCA_964658025.1 uncultured Janthinobacterium sp. | reverse complement strand
GTCGCTCGGGCCGACGTACGCGACGTCGCCGCCCGCGCGCGCGAGCGGCACGCCGATCGACCGCGCGTCCACGCCCGCGATCGGCGCTTCGGAGCCGGGATAGACGTCCGCGAGGACGACGCGGTCCGCGCCGCGGAGCGATTCGGCGAACGCGTTCGCGAGATAATGCGTGCGCGTGTAACGGTGCGGTTGGAACGCGACGACGAGCGGCGCGTCCGTTGCGGCCCGCGCGGCGGCGATCGTCGCCGCGACCGCGGTCGGATGGTGCGCGTAATCGTCGACGACCGTCATCCGCGCGGTCCGCGCGAGGATCTGAAAGCGCCGCGCCACGCCCGAAAACGCGGCGAGCGCCGCGCGGATATCGTCCAAGGGCACCCCGAGTTCCAGACCGATCGCGATCGACGGAAGCGCGTCGAGGACGTTGATCGCACCCGGCACCGCGAGCGCCACGTCGCCGCGCGCGTCGCCGTCGACGACGAGCGCGAACCGCGATCCGAAATCGACGTACCGGACGTCCGTCGCGCGGACGTCGGAACCCGCGGCGAATCCGAACGTGCGCGTCCGCGCCGCGCGCGGCTCGCGCGCGATCGCGGCCGTGCGCGCCTCGTCCGAACCGAAGAGCGCGAGCCCGTGCGCCGGGACGGTCGATGCGAACGACGCGAACGACGCGACGAGGTGCGGGAGATCGTCGTCGCTCGCGATGTGATCGTTCTCGACGTTCGTCACGACGGCGATCTCCGGATGGAGGTGGAGGAACGATCCGTCGGACTCGTCGGCCTCGGTGAGAAACCACGCGCCGCCGCCGTCGCGCGCGTTCGTTCCGGTGTCGACGCGTTCGCCCCCCACGACGACCGTGGGATCGATCCCGCCGCGCTCGAGCACGCTCGCCGTCATCGCGGTCGTCGTCGTCTTTCCGTGCGTCCCGGCGATCGCGATCCCGCGCCGTTCGTGCATGAGTTCGGCGAGCAACGCGCCGCGACGCACGATCGCGATCCCGCGCTCGCGCGCGGCGACGAGTTCGGGATTGTCGGCCGCGATCGCGCTGCTCACGACGACGCGCTCGGCCGAGCCGACGTGCGCCGCCGCGTGGCCGACGTGCACGGTCGCGCCCTCGCGCGCGAGCCGATCGGTGAGCGCCGAACGGCGGTCGGACGAGCCGGAGACCGCGTACCCGCGACCGATGAGGATCCGCGCCAACGCCGACATGCCGATCCCCCCGATGCCCACGAAGTGCACGCCCGTCGTTTTGCTCACGGGCGACCGCTTTTCGTAAGCGCCCAACGCTTCACCCGCGCGACGATCGTCGCCGCGGCGTCCTCCGCCGAACGCGCCCGCGCGGCGGCGCGCATCGCAGCGAGCGCGTCCGGCGCGAGCGCCGCGGCGAGTTCGCGCGCGAGCCGCGGTCCGTCGAGTTCGCGATCGTCGACGACGCGCGCGGAACCGCCCGCGGCGTACGCGCGCGCGTTGTGCGTCTGGTGGTCGTCCGTCGCGAACGGATACGGAACGAGTAACGCGGGCGTCGCCGTCGCGCCGAGTTCGCCGAGCGTCGACGCCCCCGCGCGCGCGACGACGAGATCGGCCGCGGCGTACGCCGCGCGCGGATCGTCGAGATACGCGACGATCCGCACGTCGGGTCGCGCCCCGATGCGCGCGCGCATCGACTCGAAATCGCGCGCGCCCGAGACGACGAGCACCTGCATCCGCGCGGGCATCCCCGCGTCCACGAAAGCGGCGACGGCGTCGTTGATCGAACGCGCGCCCTGACTTCCGCCCATCACGACGACCGTCGTGCGGTCGGGTGCGAGATCGAATTCCGCACGCGCGCGTGCCGCCGAGAGCGGCTCGCGCATCCGCGCGCGGACGGGCGTCCCGACGACGCATTCGCGCGCGCGCAGCGGCCGCGCGGGCGCGAGCGCGTACCAGATCTCGTCGACGAGCGGCGCGAGCAGACGATTCGTGAGCCCGGTCGCGGCGTTGGGTTCGAGCAGCGCGATCCGCGCGCGCGAGCGTCCCAGCGCCCGCACGACGCGGAGCGCCGCGACGACGGGGAACGTCACGTAGCCGCCCGTCGCGACGAGCGCGTCGGGACGCGCGCGGTGGAGCACGCCGAGCGCCTGCGCGAACCCGACGAGATTCGTCCAGGCCGTGCGCGCGAGCGCGAGCGGACGACCGCGTTCGAACGGTGCCGCGCGGACGAACGCGAGCGCGAGCCCGCTCGGCGGAACGATCCGCGCTTCGATCCCGTCGCGCGAGCCGACGTAGGTCGTGACGAGCGGCGCGAACGACGCGTCGGCCGCGAAGGCTTCGGCGAGCGCGAGCGCGGGATACACGTGACCGCCCGTTCCGCCGCCCGTGAGGACGAGGCGCACGCCGTTAGCGGATTGCGGTGCGCGAGAGGCGCGGCGCGGCGTACGGCGTCTCGCGCGGGCGCGACGCGGCGACCGCGACGCGCGTCGCGCGCTTGCGTCCCACGTTCGCGATCAGCGCGACGGCGACGAGCGACGTGCAGAGCGAGGATCCGCCGAAGGAGATGAACGGCAGCGGGACGCCCGTGACGGGCCACGACGACGAGACGACGCCGAGGTTCACGAACGCCTGGATCACGATGAGCGCCGTGCATCCGACCGCGAGGAAGAAGCCGAACCGATCGGGCGCGTGCAGCGCGACGCGGATCGCGCGGAACGCGAAGAGCATGAAGAGCCCGACGACGAGCGCGATTCCGAAGAAGCCGAGTTCTTCGCCGACGATCGCCGCGATGAAATCGGTATGCGCTTCGGGGAGCCAGAAGTTCTTTTGCTGCGAGAGCCCGAGCCCGACGCCGTGCCACCCGCCGCGGCCGAGCGCGAGGAGCGACTGGATGATGTGATAGCCCGTGTTCTGTTCGTCGCGCCACGGATTCGTGAACGCGGTGACGCGCGCCCACTTGTTGTGATCGAGTCGGACGAGCACGAGTATCGGCGGCGCGACGACGCCGAAGATCGCGAAGAGATGGATGAGCCGCGCGCCCGCGACGAAGAGCATCGTCGCGGTCGTGAACCCGAGCAGACTCGCCGTCCCGAGATCGGGCTGCTTGATGACGAGCACGGCCACGAGCCCCGCGACGAGCGCGAGCGGGACGACGCCCGTCGCGAGGGAGACGATCTTCTCGCCGCGTCGCGTGAGCGCGGAGGCGAGGTAGAGCACGAGCGCGAGCTTGACGAATTCCGACGGTTCGATCTGCACGGGACCGAATCCGATCCACCGACTCGCGCCGTTCGAGATCGTGCCGACGTGCGGCACGAGCACGAGCACGAGCGCGACGACGTTGATCGCGAGCGTCGGCACGGCGATCCGCTGGAGCTTCCGATAATCGAGCCGATAGGCGAGAAACGCGAGCGCGGCGGCGAATCCGAGCCACAGCGCCTGGCGCTTGAGAAAGTACAACGCGTCGTGATGGAGCGCGACGGCGTACGCGCTCGACGCGCTCAAGATCATCACGAGCCCCATCGCGACGAGCACGACGATCGGCGCGACGAGAAACGGATCGAGCGGCGAGCGCGGCTTGGGGGCGACGTAGGCGGACGCGCTATCCATGCGCCTCCGCGAGCGCGCCCGCGGCACGCGCGAACGCGTCGCCGCGCGCTTCGGCCGACGCGAACATGTCGAACGACGCGCACCCGGGCGAGAGCAACACGGCATCGCCGCTCGTCGCGAGTTCGCGCGCGCGCTCGACGGCCTCGTCCATCGACGCCGCGCGGACGACGCGCACCCCTCCGACGACGCTCGCGATCTCGTCGGCCGCCTCACCGATCAGGACGACGGCCTTCGCGTGCTTCTCGATCGCATCGCCCATCGCGCGAAAATCGGTCCGCTTCGATTTGCCGCCCGCGATCAGCACGATCGGTCGATCGAAGGCCTCGAGCGCCGCGACGACCGAACCCGGATTCGTCGATTTCGAATCGTCGACGTACGCGATCCCGTCGCGTTCGGCGACGTTCTGCAAGCGGTGCGGGAGCGCGACGAACGCGCGGACGGCCTCGCGCATGCGCTCGGGATCGAGATCGGCCGCGAGCCCGACGAGCAACGCCGCGAGCACGTTGCGCACGTTGTGCGCGCCGAGGAGCGGGATCTCCGAGACCGGCATGATCTCGACGGGGCGCGGATCGCCCGCCCACGGCGCGAACGTGATCCGATCGCCGCGGACGTAGAGCGTCGTGAGCCGGCGCGGCGCGACGCCGAACCAGAGCGCGCGCGAGCGCACGCGCGCGGCGGCTTCGCCTTCGGCGAGCGTCGCGACGATCGGGTCGTCGAGGTTGCCGACGAACGTATCGGTCGGGCCCTGGTTCGCGAAGATGCGGAATTTCGCTTCGCCGTATTCGTCCATCGAATGATAGCGATCGAGATGGTCGGGCGAGAGGTTGAGGATCGTCGCGATCTTCGGCTTGAACGAACGGATCGATTCGAGTTGGAACGACGATACTTCGGCGATGACGTAATCTTCGGGCGCCGCGACGAACGTCTCGTCGATCAGCGCGTTGCCGATGTTGCCGCCGACGTGCGTCGTCTTGCCCGCGGCGCGAAAGAGCGCGCCGATGAGCGCGGTCGTCGTCGTCTTCCCCTTCGTCCCCGTGATCGCGACGAGCGGCGCCTTCGAGATGCGATAGGCGACCTCGATCTCCGAATACACGGGGACGCGCGCCGCTTGGATCCGGAGTACGAGCTCGTTATTGAGCGGGACCCCGGGCGAGAGCACGCACGACGTGAGCTCCGGGCAGAGCGCCTCGACGCCCGACGGCGCGACGAAGCGAACGTTCGCGCGTTCGAGCGACGCGACGACGCTCGAGAGCACGCTCGGATCTTTTTCGTCGGTCGCGAAGACCGTCGCGCCGCGCGCGCGGAGCACGCCGCAACTCGCGATGCCGCTGCGTCCGAGTCCGACGACGAGCACGCGCTCGCGTGCGTCGAAGGTGCCGCCCCCGGCGCTCATCGCGCGATCACCGCGCCCGCGAGCGAGAGCAACGCCGAGGCGGTCCAGAACCGCTTGGTGACCTTGGTTTCGGGCCAGCCGCCGAGTTCGAAGTGATGGTGGAGTGGACTCATACGAAAGATACGTTTCCGAGTTCTCTTGAAATAAGCGACTTGCACGATGACCGATAGTGCTTCCGCGGCGAATACCCCGCCGACGAGTGGCAGAAGGAGCGCGTTTCCCGTGACGATCGCGCCGCCCGCGAGGAGCGCGCCGAGCGCGAGCGAGCCCGTGTCGCCCATCATCACGCGCGCCGGATGACGGTTGAACACGAGAAACGCGAGGACCGAACCCGCAAGCGCGAGTTCCACGTACGTCACGCCGCCCGCTCCCGCGCGCGCGGCGAGCCACGCGAAAACCGCGAGCGGCGGTACGACCGTCCCCGACGCGAGACCGTCGAGGCCGTCCGTGAGATTGACCGCGTGCGTCGTCGCGACGACGGCGAGGACGCTCGTCGCGAACCACACGAGGTGCGGCACCGCGACCGTGACCGATCCGAGCGAGAGCAACGTGTCGCGCGCGGCCGGCGGCACGTCGCGTGCGACCCAGGCGACGAACGCCGCGCCGACGATTCCGCTCGCGACGAACTTGTCGCGCGCGCGCAATCCGCGGTTGCGGCCGCGGCGGATGGACATGAGATCGTCGATCGCACCGATCGCGCCCGCGCCGAGACCGAGCGCGACGAGCGGGACGCCCGCGCCGCCCGCGCGGATCGCGAACGGCAGCGCGACCGCGAGCCCGACGCCGAAGAGCACGCCGCCCATCGTCGGCGTCCCGGTTTTTTTCGCGTGCGTCTCCGGCGCGAGATCGTAGGCGTGTTGGCGTAGCGAGAGCCGCGCGAGGTAGGCGACGAGCGGCTTCCCGCACGCGACCGAGACGCCGAACGAAAGCGCGAACGCCGCGAGATAGCCCGCGCCCTCGGCCTTCACGGCGCCTCCACGAACGACGGCGCGTGCGCGCCGCGTCCGGCGAGGACGACGATCGGCGTCTGCTCGTCGCCGTTGCCGTGCGGATTCGCGCGGAGCGCCGCCGCGACGCGCGCGCGCGAGACGCCGGGCGACGCGCCGAGGACGTTGACGACGCCGAGATCGTTCGCGTCGACGACGACCGCGTGCGCGCCGGTCCGCTCCGCGATCTCGCGCGCGACGTCGTTCGGTCGCGCGGGTCCGAGCACGATCGTCCGTTCGAACGGCGGGAGCGTCCCCGTGTAGCCGTCGATCGCCGAGATCGCCTCGCCGAGCACGCGATAGAACATCCCGCGCCGTCCGACGAATCGGCCGAGCACCTGCGCGACGGCGGCGTAGACGACGCGCCACGCGCCGACGTCGTCGATCACGAGTTGGAGCGATTCCGGTTGGTTGATCGTCGCGAGCGCGCCCGCGCGGCGCGATAGGGCGTACGCGAGGCGACTCGGGCGGATCGTCTCCGCCGCGATCGCGCGACGCTGGGCGATCGCGACGGGCGTCTCCGACACCGCGACGACGTCGCCCGGCCGCGCGATCCCGCGCACCGCGGCCGCGACGAGCGCGGGGAGATCTTCGCCCGGCCGGACGAGTCGCGTGCGGATCGGGATCGCGACGACGCGCGCGCGCTCCGGTTCGCGCCGCTCGAGCGGCGCGGAGCGACCGACGACGAGCGGAACGGCGTCAACCGACACGCGGGTCCCCGAGTCCGGAGAGGATCGTCTCGAGTCGGTATTTACGCGAGGCTTTGAAGAGCACGAGATCGTCGGCGCGCAGATTCGCCTGGAGCCACGCGAGCGCGATCTCGTTACTGCGGAACGGCACGATCCGCTCGTCCGGAAATCCGGCCTCGCGCGCGCCGCGCCGGAGCGCGCCGCCGTAGTCGCCGCCGACGAGTAACGCGTCGAGCGCGCTCCTCGCCGCGGCCGCGCCGACGCGTTCGTGCATCTCGTCCGCGGTCGGTCCGAGTTCGGCCATGCTCCCGAGCACGGCGATGCGCCGCGCGGCCGGCTCGCGCGCGAACGACGCGAGCGTCGCGAGCGTCCCGCTCATCGAGGCGTTATAGGCGTCGAAGATCGCGGCGTAGGTGCCGAGCGAGATCCGTTCGTAGCGACCCTGCGGGAGTTCGAGATGCGCGAGCGCCGCCGCGATCCGTTCCGGCGCGACGTCGAGCGCGTAGGCCGCGGCCGCTGCGGCGGCGACGTTGCGCAGGTTGTGTTCGCCCGGAAGCGTGACGTCGATCGGAAACGAACGCGCGTCCCCGTCGCGATCGCGCACGACGAGCGACTCGCGACCGACGAGCGTCACCGCTCGATGGCCCGCGTCCCAGCTCTCCGGGGAAATCTCTCCGGAGACCTCGGCGCGCGCGTCGAACCACGTGACGGGCGCCTCCTCCGCGCGCGCGCGCGCGGC
>CAZZXB010000133.1:0-7399 GCA_964658025.1 uncultured Janthinobacterium sp. | reverse complement strand
GGCCGACGAACGGGTGCATGGCCGCTTGCGTGTTTCGCGGATTTCGATAAGGACTTTGGATGGTCGTTGAAGCGGATCGCGTGTCTTCGAAGCCCCGTACCGGAAGCGATCACATCGCCGAGCTCGACGGAATCCGAGCGTTCGCGATCCTGAGCGTGCTCGCGACGCATCTGCTCGTCGTCACGCCGACGATGCAGCATATGCCGTCGGGATTGCCGCACGTCGTGGACGTCGTGCTCGCGCACGGGTGGCTCGGGGTCGATCTGTTCTTCGTCTTGTCGGGGTTTCTCATCACGCGCATCCTGCTCGCGACGCGCGAACGCGGGACGAGAGCCTACTACGCGCACTTCTACCGTCGTCGCGCGCTCCGCATTCTGCCGCTCTATCTCGTCGTGTTGGCCGTCTTATTCGTCTCGTACGCCCGCGCGGTCGGGCCCGCGTACTTCGCGTTCTGTCTCGCCTTCGCGGCGAACCTCGCGTCGCTCTTCGGGGTCGCGATTCCGAACGGCGGCGGCCCGCTGTGGTCGCTCGCCGTCGAGGAACAGTTCTATCTCATCTGGCCCGTGCTCGTCCTGGCACTGAACCGCCGTTCGCTTTTTTACGTGTTACTCGCCGTCGTGATCGGCGAGCCGATCCTGCGCTTCCTCTTCGTCGATCGGCCGATCGAACTGACGTGGTTCCGATGCGACGGTCTGGCGACGGGCGCGCTCGTGGCGCTCTGGTCCACGTGGGAAGGTCGCCGTCGCGTCGTGGACGATCGGATCGCCTGCGGACTCGTCGCGCTCGGCGTCGCGATCGCGCTCCTGGGTCTTCCGTTCGGCGGCGGGGCGGACGGTCCGGTCGGTCATGCCACGCGCATCAGCGAGGCGCTCTGCGCGTTCGCCGCGCTCGTCGTGTTCGGCGTCTCGCGCTCGGGTACGACGGCGACGGCATGGTTACGTTCGCATTTTTTCCGCGTGACGGCGGAACTGAGCTTCTGCCTCTATCTCGTGCACGTTCCGCTCATCGACGCGTACGACGCGCTCGCGCCGCGACTCGCCCCGCGACTGCTCGCGATGTCGCCGCTCGCGACGAACCTCGTCCGCGCCGTCGTCGTGCTGATCGCGACGTACGCGGTGGCGGCCGTCTCGCGACGGTATCTCGAGGTTCCGTTCACGAATCGCGGTGGGACGCGACGGATCGTAACGTCGAAGCCGCTCGAGACGACCACCTGACGCGTCGCGATCCCCATTGCGGTCGAATGCGATTCGAGACGCGCTCGCGCGTCCGTCCTTCGCGAGCGTCGTCGACGGCACGTCCTCCGTTACCGACATCGTTCTTCGCGAACGTCGTAATGCACGCGCACGTCGCCGCTTCACGCACGCGGCGGACGCGCACGACCGTGGCAGATGGAACCGAGGCGACGCGACCTCAGCGGCCCGCGTCGAGATCCATGTTTACGCGGAGTACGTCGACGTACGGCTCTCCGAGAAAACCGAGCGTGCGATGCGTCGTGTCGCGGTCGACGATCGCGGCGACGGCGTCGGTCGTCATGCCGCGGGCCTTCGCGACGCGCGCGATCTGATAGGCCGCGCCGGCGGGCGAGATGTCGGGATCGATCCCGCTCGCGCTCGAGGTGACGAGATCGGCCGGGACCGGACCCGTCGCGTCCGGGTTTTCCTTGCGAACCGCGGCGATCGTCGCTTTCGTCGCGTCGTACCACTTCTTCGAGGTCGGACCGAAATTCGTACCGCCGGTCGCGGTCGGATCGTAGCCCTTGCTCCCCGCCGCCGACGGGCGCGGGTGGAAGTACTTCGCTGCCGCGAAATTCTGTCCGACGAGTCGCGAGCCGATCACCGTGCCGCCGCGATCGACGAGCGAGCCTTCGGCTTGGTCGTGGAAGAGCACCGTCGAGAGCCCCCACACGACCGCCGGGAACACGAGCCCGAACGCGATCGCGGTTACGACCGAAAAGAGCGCGGCCGGGACGAGATGGCGGACCGTATTGTCCATGACCTTGGGTGCGTTCACGAAGCGCCTCCGGTCGCGTGGAGCGCGACCAAGATGAGATCGATGATCTTGATGCCGACGAAGGGCACGACGAGTCCGCCGAGCCCGTAGACGAGGACGTTCTCGCGGAGCACGGCGTTCGCGCCGCGCGGCTTGTACGCCACGCCGCGAAGCGCGAGCGGGATGAGCGCGACGATGATGAGTGCGTTGAAGATGATCGCGGAGAGGATCGCGCTTTCGGGCGTCGCGAGACGCATCACGTTGAGCGCCGCCATCGGCGGATAGACGACCGCGAACATCGCGGGCAGGATCGCGAAGTACTTCGCGACGTCGTTCGCGATCGAGAACGTCGTGAGCGCGCCGCGCGTCATGAGCAACTGCTTCCCGACTTCGACGACCTCGATGAGTTTCGTCGGATCGCTGTCGAGATCGATCATGTTCGCGGCTTCTTTGGCGGCCTGCGTGCCGCTGTTCATCGCGACGCCGACGTCGGCTTGCGCGAGTGCGGGCGCGTCGTTCGTGCCGTCGCCCGTCATCGCCACGAGCCTTCCGTCGCTCTGCTCGCGCTTGATGAGCGACATCTTCGTTTCGGGCGTCGCCTCGGCGAGGAAGTCGTCGACGCCCGCTTCGCGCGCGATCGCGCTCGCGGTGAGCGGATTGTCGCCCGTGATCATCACCGTGCGGATTCCCATCGCGCGCAAGCGATCGAAGCGCTCGCGCATGTTCGGCTTGAGGATGTCGCGCAACAGGATCGCGCCGAGGATCCGCCGCTCGTCCGCGAGCAAGAGCGGCGTCCCGCCCCCGCGCGCGATGCGCTCGACGTCGCCCGCGAGCGCGGCTTGATCGTTGCGACCCGTCGTCTGCGCGAGCCACGCGCGCACCGAGTCGGGCGCTCCCTTCCGCAGCGCCCGTCCGCCCGCGAGATCGAGTCCGCTCAGGCGCGTGTACGCGCTGAACGGGACGATCGTCGCGTCCGGCGGCACCGCGCCGTTACCGGAGGTATCGAATTTCGTCGCGGCGAGCGCGACGATCGAACGGCCCTCGGGCGTCTCGTCGGCGAGCGAGGCGAGATAGGCGGCGTGGAACGCTTCGTCCGCATCGACGCCCGGTGCGAGGATGATCTCGGTCGCCTGACGGTTCCCGAGCGTGATCGTCCCCGTCTTGTCGAGCAAGAGCGTGTCGACGTCGCCCGCGGCCTCGACCGCGCGCCCGCTGTTCGCGAGGACGTTGCGCGCGAGGACGCGGTCCATGCCGGCGATGCCGATCGCGGAGAGTAGGCCGCCGATCGTCGTCGGGATGAGACAGACGAGTAACGCGACGAGCGCGACGACGCTCGGCGATCCGCCCGCGTAGATGAAGAACGGCGCGAGCGTCGCGACCGCGACGACGAAGACGAGCGTGAGTCCGGAGAGCAGGATCGAGAGCGCGATCTCGTTCGGCGTCTTCTGACGCTTCGCGCCCTCGACGAGCGAGATCATCCGATCGAGGAACGACTCGCCCGGATTCGCGCCGACCGCGACGACGATGCGGTCGGAGAGGACGCGCGTACCGCCCGTGACCGAACTGCGATCGCCGCCCGCCTCGCGCACGACGGGCGCGGATTCGCCCGTGAGCGCGGATTCGTCGACCGTCGCCGCACCTTCGCGGATCTCGCCGTCGGCCGGAACGATCTCGTTCGCCTCGACGACGAAGAGATCGCCCTTGCGCAGGGTCGACGCGACGACGCGTTCCTCGACGCCGTTCGTGAGCTTGCGCGCGTACGTGTCGGATTTCGTCCGACGTAAGAACTCGGCTTGCGCCTTGCCGCGCCCCTCGGCGACGGCCTCCGCGAAGTTCGCGAAGAGGACCGTGAAGACGAGCCAGAGCGCGATCGCGATGTCGAATCCGGCGTGGCCGTTCGCGGCGTCGCGGAAGACGAACCCGATGGTGACGACGGCGCCGATCTCGACGACGAACATCACGGGATTGCGCGCCTGCACGCGCGGATCGAGTTTTTGGAACGACGACACGATCGCCGGGATCAAGATCGACGTGTCGAAGAGCGATCGTTTGCGCGTATCCATCAGTACGTTTTTCCTTGAAGTCCGAGAAGATGTTCGACGATCGGTCCGAGGGCGTCCGCGGGGAAGAACGTGAGCGCGCCGACGATGACGATGACGCTCAGTAAGAGCACGACGAAGATCGGCGACGTGGTCGTGAACGAGCCCGCCGTCGTCGCGACGGAACGCTTGCCGACGAGCGAACCCGCGAGCGCGAGCACGGGCACGACGATCGCGAAGCGCCCGAAGAGCATCACGACGCCCATCGTGAGATCCCAGTACGTGTTGCCGCCGAGACCGGCGAAGGCGCTTCCGTTATTGTTGACGCCCGACGTATAGGCGTAGAGCAATTCGCTGAACCCGTGCGGTCCCGCATTGTTGAGCGTCGCCGTCGCGATCGGCAAGACGGCGGCGACGCCCGCGGGGACGAGCGCGAAAACGGGGACGACGAGCGCCGCGAGGATCGCGAACTGCACTTCGCGCCGCTCGATCTTCTTACCGAGATATTCCGGCGTGCGACCGACCATGAGACCCGCGATGAACACGGTGAGCACGACGAACACGATGATGCCGTAGAATCCGCACCCGACGCCGCCGAACACGACCTCGCCGAGTTGCATGTTCACGAGCGGGACGAGTCCGCCGAGCGCGGTGAACGAATCGTGCATCGCGTTCACGGCCCCGGTCGACGTGTCGGTCGACATCGTGCCGAAGAGCGACGACGCGGCGATCCCGAAGCGCGTCTCCTTGCCTTCCATGTTTCCGCCCGGGATGCCGAGCGCGTGCGCGATCGGATTCCCCGCGGCTTCGGCGGCGTACGCGACGGCGAACCCGATGAAGAAGAGGATCGACATCGAGGCGAACAACACCCAGCCCTGTCGCCGATCCTTGACGTAGAGGCCGAACGTGTACGTGAGCGCGCCGCCGATCAGGAACATCGAGAACATCTCGATGAAGTTACTGAGCGCGGTCGGATTCTCGAACGGCGACGCGGAGTTCGCGTTGACGAAGCCGCCGCCGTTCGTGCCGAGTTCCTTGATCATCTCCTGCGAGGCCATCGGACCCTGCGGGATCGATTGCGTCGCGCCCTCGAGCGTATGCGCCGTCGCGTACTCGTGGAAGTTTTGCGGGACGCCCTGCCAGCACAGCACGAGCGATCCGACGAGCGCGATCGGCAACAGCAGGTAGAGGCATCCGCGCGTGAGATCGACCCAATAATTTCCGATCGTGTTGCGATCGGTCCGCACGAGCGCGCGCATCACCGCGACGGCGATGGCGATCCCGCTCGCGGCCGACACGAACATGTGCCACGAGAGCCCCGCCATCTGCGAGAGATAACTCATCGTGGATTCGCCCGAATAGAACTGCCAATTCGTATTGGTCATGAACGAGATCGCCGTGTTCCACGCGAGATCGGCGGGCAGATTCGGAAAATGCTGCGGGTTGAGGGGCAACCACTGTTGCGTTCGGAGCAACGCGTAGAGATAGACGAAGCTCACGAGCGAGAACGCGAGGAGCGCGAAGGCGTAGCCGCGCCAATCCATCTCGCGCGCCGCGTCGATGCGACAGATGCGATAGATCGCGCCTTCGACCGGTGCGAGCACGGGCGAGAGCAACGTGCGTTCGCCCGTGAAGATCGCGAACATATACGAGCCCAGCGGCTTCGCCGCCGCGAGGACCACGGCAAAAACGACGATGGCCTGAAGCCATCCGATCGACGTCATCGCGAAACCCTAAAACCGCTCGGGGCGGAGCATGGCGTACGTGAGGTATGCGGCGGCCACGATCGAGAGGATCAGACCGACGAGGAGATCGGGGCTCATACTCTGCCGCATCCGACGACGTAGCGATCGAGGAGCCAGAAAGCGAGGAGCGTGATCGCGACGACCGCGAGCTCGAGGACGAATCCGTTCATACGGCGTGATCGTACGTCCGGCGCTCGTCTTCGGGGAGCCGCCGTTCGGACACGTCCGTTCGGCTCGGCGTCGAGCCGAACTGCCTCTTTCGCCGCGCCGACCGTGTCGGATGGACGGTAACGTCGGAAAGGCAGATCATGAACATCGGTATCATCGGCTCGGGCAATATCGGGAGCGCCCTCGTCAAACGTTTTCGCGCGGTGGGGCATGCGGTCTCCGTCGCGAACTCGCGCGGTCCCGCGTCGCTCGCGGAACTCGCGAAGGAGACGGGTGCGCGGGCCGTGTCGGTCCGCGAAGCGGCGCGCGAGAACGACGTCGTCGTCGTGACGATCCCGCAGAAAAACGTCGCCTCCTTGCCGGGCGATCTGTTCTCGGGCGTACCGGGATCGGTCGTCGTGATCGACACGGGAAATTATTATCCGCGCGAGCGCGACGGTCGGATCGAAGCGATCGAGTCCGGGAAGGTCGAGAGCGCCTACGTCGCCGATCGGCTCGGCCGCCCCGTCGTGAAGGCGTTCAACAACATCTATGCGGCGCATCTGCTCGAAAACGGGAAACCCGCGGGAACGCCCGGTCGGATCGCGCTCCCCATCGCGGGCGACGACGCGCGCGCGAAGGCCGTCGTGACGGAGCTCGTCGAGGCGATCGGCTTCGACGCCGTCGATGCGGGCACGATCGACGAGTCGTGGCGGCAGCAACCGGGATCGCCCGCGTACACCCGGGATTTCGACGCCGTGCGACTCCGCGCCGCGCTCGGCGAAGCCTTTCGCGAGCGGACGCCGCAGTGGACGGGCTCGGCTCAAAGTCCGGGAGATTTCGAGCACCCGCGTTGATCCGTGCGACGTAGGTCCTAGCCCGCGCGGGCGAAGTTAAGTATGCTTACTATCGAAAGATGAAGTATGCTTAACGTCGGCTCGGATCGCTCGCGGCAACGCGCGCTCGAAGATTACGTCAAGGCGATCGATCATCTCGGTGCCGAACTCGTCGCCGTACGCGCGGCCGACGTCGCGCGCCATCTCAAGATCTCGGCCGCGTCGGTGAGTCAATTCCGACCGATCCTCGAGGCCGAGGGCCTGGTCGAAACGGGAAGCGGTCTGCGGCTGACCGTCCGCGGACGCGAGCTCGCGTCGAAGATGAACCGGCGTCACGGGATCATCGAGACGTTCTTGCACGCCTCGCTCGACGTCCCGCTCGATCGCCTCCACGGCGAGGCCGAACGGCTCGAGCACGTCGTCTCCGACGACATCGTGGAGCGTCTCGCGACGTTCATCGGCGATCCCGCGGCGAATCCGCTCGGTCATCGGATCCCGCGTCGCTCGGACGACGCGCGCGGGGCGAACGAGGCGGTCGCTCGCGCCGTCGCGCTCGCGAGCGTCGCCGTCGGCGCGAGCGTCGTCGTCGCGTCGATCGACGACGACGAGCCGGCCGTCGTGAAGGCGCTCGCCGCACGACGGA
>CAZZXB010000132.1:1334-7429 GCA_964658025.1 uncultured Janthinobacterium sp. | reverse complement strand
AGGATGACGATCAGACCGCCGAACAAGACGGCCCCGCGACCGAGCGGCGGGACGATTCCCGAGAACGCGAGGGCGAGCGAGACGGCGATCCAGACGGCGATCGCGAGCGCGAAGGCGCCGTCCTCGACGAAGAGCCCCGCGAGTTCGGCGAGCATCGAGCGCGCGGCTTTCACGCGCGTGCTCCCGTCGCGTCGCGAACGCGCGGCTTCGCGAACACGTACGCGAGCGCGGCGGCCGCGGCGTAGCCCGCGATCAGCGCGAGGATCGCGAAATCCGAACCCGGCCAGTGCGCGCCCGCGCCTTCGGCGGTCCAGAACGTGCCGAAGGCCGAGAGCATGATGCCGACGACGCATTTGAGCGTGTTCTCCGGAACGCGCGCGAGCGGCGCACGGAGTGCGAAGCCCGCGCCGATCACGAGCACGCCCGCGGCGAGCGCACCGAGCGTCGCGGAGACGAGCGCGCCCGCGGTCGCGCCGACCGCGATCACGATGAAGACGACCTCGAGTCCTTCGAGCGCGACGGCCTTGTAGGCCGTCGCGAATCCGAGCGCGTCGAAATTCGTGCTCGGGCTGCGCCATTGCCCGAGGCTCGCGGATTCGCGCGCGAAGATCTTGCTCTCGTCGTGGAGCGCGATCGTCCCGGCGTAGCGGAGCAGCGCCTTGCGGAGCCAACGCAGGCCGAAGAAGAGCAAGAGGATGCCGACGAAGAGTTGGAGCGCGGCGATCGGGATGTTCGCGAGCGCGGGGCCGAAGGCGACGACGGCGAGCGCGAGCGTGGCGGCGGCGGCGGCGCTGCCGAGGAGCGCCGAGCGCCACCCGCGCGTGACGCCGACGGCGAGCACGATCGTGAGGGCTTCGACGAATTCGACGAGCGAGGCGAGAAACGCGGGGAGTGCGATCGTCACGAAATGCGGCATGGGCCGTCAGCCTTTCGCGGGAAAGGCGGTCAATGCTCTCTGAGATGCCCGTCACCGCGGCGAATCCGCTCGAATTCACGCTGCCGAACGGTCTGCGCGTCGCGATCGTCCCCGCGGGCTCGGCGCCCGTCGCCACGCTCATGGTCGTCTACAAGATCGGCGCGCGCAACGAGGCCGTCGGCTACACGGGCTCGTCGCACCTGCTCGAGCACATGCTCTTCAAGGGGACCGCGACGAACAATCGCGGCAACGGGCGCGCGTTCGCGGATATCATGAACGAGATCGGCGCGCAGAAGAACGCGACGACGTGGATCGATCGGACGAATTACTTCGAGACGGTCCCGCTCGAATTCTTACCGCTCGCGATCGAACTCGAAGCCGATCGGATGCGCGGCGCGCTGATCCCCGACGACGAGCGTCGGGCCGAGATGACGGTCGTGCGCAACGAACTCGAGCGCAACGATAATAGCGCCGTGCGCGTGCTCAACGCCGCGCTCGTGGCGACGGCGTTCCGCGAGCATCCGTACCACCACCCGACGATCGGTTGGCGCACGGACGTCGAGGGCGTGTCGACCGAGCGACTCCGCGAACTCTACGACACGTTCTACCATCCCGATAACGCGACGGTGTTCGTGGTCGGGAACGTCGACGTCGCGCGGACGCGCGATCTCGTCGAGCGGCACTTCGGTTCGCTCCCGCGCGCGACGATGCCGATCCCCGACGTCCATACCTCCGAACCGCCGCAACTCGGCGAGCGGAGCGTCCGCGTGAAGCGACCGGGCGACGAAACCCTCGTCGCGTATGCGTTCCACACGCCCGCGGCGTTCGGTCAGACGGTCACGCTCTCGACCTCCGATCTGCGCGCGCGCGTCGCGTCGCCGCGCGAGACGAACGATACGTACGCGCTCGAGGTACTCTCGTACGTGCTCGGTCGCGGGCGCGCGAGTCGGCTCGCGCGCTCGCTCGTCGACACGGGGATCGCGCTGGAAGCCTCTTCGTGGAATTGGGGTTCGCGCGATCCCGGACTCTTCCAGATCCTCGTCTCGGCGGTCCCGGGCACGTCGTCCGACGCCGTGCGCGCCGAAACGGAACGCGTGCTCGAACGGCTGACCGCCGAGGGTCCGACCGCGGCCGAGCTCGCGCGCGCGCGCGCGCAAATCCTCTCGGCGCGCGCCTTCGCGCGCGACGGGACGTTCGCGCTTGCGGGACGGCTCGGCGAGTTCGAAGCGGTCGGAGACTTCCATCTCGACGACGATTACGTGGAACGGATCCGCGCGGTCGACGCGGACGCCGTGCGTGCCGTCGCGTCCGCGTATCTGCACGAAGACAACCGCACGATCGGGATTCTCGAGCCGGGGACGCCGCGCACGTTCGCGTCGCTCGCGAGCGTCCCCGTCTCGCGCCGCCCCGACGTCGCGACGCCCGTGCCGATGGTGGCGCTCCCCGTTCCGGAGTCCGCGCGCGTCGACCGTTTCGCCGATCGGATCGTGCGGCGCACGCTCGGCAACGGGCTCGTCGTCTCGTACGTCGCGATCGAGAACGGTGCGACGCTCTCGGTGCGCGGACTCTTCGCCGGCGGCTCGGCGCTCGCGCCGGAACGGCCGATGTTGCCCTCGGTGCTCGCCGACATGCTCGGGCGCGGCACGCGCTCCGCCGATCGCCTCACGATCGCCGAGCGTCTCGAAGGGAACGGCGCGCGCCGACGCTACGCGGTCGACGACGATCGCTCGCACGCGTACGACGCCTACGCGTTCCGCTCGACGGGCGCGTCGACGATCGACGGTGCGGCGACGCTGTTCGAGACGCTCGCGGACGAGCTCGCCGAGCCGGCCTTCGACGAACGCGAACTCGAGCTCGTGCGCGCGGAACTCCGCGGCGCGCTGCGGCTCCTGCGATCGAATACGAATTGGCGCGCGGCGAACGCGTTCTTACGCCTCGCGTACGCGCCGGGCGATCCCAACGCCGTCGCCGATCTCGACGAGATGGCGGCCGACGTCGCGACGACGACGATCGAAGACCTCCGCGCGAGTCACGCGCGTCTGCTCGCGGGCGCGCGTCCCGCAATCGCGGCGGCGGGCGGTCTCGCCGCGGACGACTTTTTCGCGCTCGTCGAGCGGACGATCGGCGCGGTGCCCTTCCGTCCGGCCGCGCTCGTACCGACCGGCCCCCCGCGCGCGCGCGCACCGCGCGAGCTTCGCGAGGCGATCGAGATCGAACGCAAGACGAACGTCGACATCGTGCTCGGTCGCGCGACGACGCTCGCGCGCGGCGATGCGGATTACGTGGCGGCCGAACTCGCGAACGGGATTCTCGGGCAATCGACGCTGAGTTCGCGACTCGGCTTGCGCTTGCGCGATCGTGAGGGGCTGACCTACGGCGTGACGAGCGGCTTTCTCGGCTCGACGCTCGTCGCCGGTCCCTGGCGCGCGGCGATCGGCGTCAATCCGGCCAACGTGGAGCGGGCGATCGATTCGATCCGAGCGGTTCTCGCGGAATACGTACACGACGGGCCGACGGCGCGCGAGCTCGTGCAGCAGCGGAATTCGTTCGTCGGCACGCAGCGCGTCGCGCTCGCGACGGCGGCCGGGATCTCGGAGCAACTCGAACGCATCGAACGCTACGATCTCGGCGACGCGCACGTGGACACGTATCGCGAACGCGTCGAGAGCGCGAGTACGGAAGACGTGCGGGCGGCGATCGCGCGCTATCTGTCGCCGACGGAGCTCATCGTCGTGACGGCCGGGACGCACGCGCGCGACGCGTGAGCGCCGGACGACGGACCGTCGGCCGACTTATTCGCCGACGGCCGAGATCGCGGAGAGGCGATACCGCGCGAGTCGCGGTCCCATGCAGACGCCGCCTTCGTGACGCAACCACGACCGCGCGCAGAAATGTTCGCGCGCCAGGTCTTCGTCGGCGACGGGGAGATCGAGCGTCACGACGACGCGCTTGCCGACGCCCGTCGTCGGATAGACGTTGACGCGACGCGCGAGCTCGGAGATGATGAAGAGGCCGCGGCCGTTCTCGGAGAATTCGTCGGTCGGTTTTTTGATCTCGAGCGCGAATTCGGGCGACGTGTCGTGAACGGAGATCTGCGCGTGCCCGTCCGCGAGCGTCAGCTCGAGGCAGACGTTGCCGTCGGCGTGACGGGCCGCGTTCGAGAGCAATTCTCCGATCACGAGTTCGGCCGCGCTGAGCGTCGGTTCGCTATCGGTGAAGCTCCGTAGCATCTCGGTCGCGGCCTTCCGCGTCTTCCGGGCTTCGCCGACGTCGCGAGCATCGATCGTCCAACACACGACGATTTCATACCCAACGGCGCGGCGTTCGTACAGGCTTTCGTCTGAAAATACGAGCGGGGCCGATACGCTCGTACCGGCCCCGCTCGCCTTGCTGCTCCCCTGGAGGATGTACCGCACCGCGCCCGTGTATCGACGAAATGACGGTAAGGCGAGCTTCTTTCCGCAGTGACCGTCCCTTTTAACCGTTCGATACATGAGAATCGATGGTTTTCGGCGGTTCGATATCGTCGGCGCTCGGTCGCGGGCTCGCTTGGCGGCGGTCTCCTCGTCGAGAGCCGCTCCGGCGCGCGCTCGGTCGCGCGTCGCTCGCCCGAAGCCGCCTCTCCGACTGAGCCAACCATATGGCACAGTCACCGCGCATACTCCCAAAAGATCGGGCCGCTCCCATGCCGCTCTCGTTCGATCGAAGGGGTTCTCCGTGCACACCGCCGTCTTGGAATCGATCATCGCCGTCGTCGCGCTTCTCGTCGGAATCGTCCTGACGGCCGGTGCGTCGTGGTCGTTCGCGATCGCACCGAGTCGCAGGGCGGCTCGCGCGCTCGAGGCCTCGCTCGGGAGCGCGCGTTCGGAGCTCGCCGCCGAATGTGCCAAGACCGCCACGGCCCGCGCCGACGCGGAAAACGCCCTCCGCCGCGTCGTCGAACTCCGATCCTCCGAAGCCGAGCTCGTCGCGAAGCTCGACGCGAGCGCGACGCGAGCGGCCGACATCGGGTGCCGGCTCGCGAGCGCGATGGAACGGATCGAGCAGATGAAGCTCGGCGAACGCGACGTCGAGGAGCGCCTGCAGCGCGTGGCGGCGACGTACGTCGACGAAGCGCGCGAGGTGCTCGTGAAAGCGGCGGCGGAGCGTTTCGCGGGCGATGCCGACGCGTTCCGCGAGCGACTCGTCGCCCAAGTCGCCCCGCTCAACGAACGGATCGACGTCCTCGGAAAATCGCTGACCGATCTCGGTACGGTCCGAGCGCAAGACCAAACGCGCGTCGCGACGTTGCTCGAAGGACTCGACGCGAAGATGGCCGGCATCGACGACGCGACCAAACGCGTCGAGCGCGTGCTCGGGAACTCGCAAGCGCGCGGGTCGTGGGGCGAATTCGAACTCAAGCGCTTGCTCGAGCTCACGGGCATGACGCAGCACATCAGCTTCGATACGCAGCTCTCCGGATTCGGCACGGATGCGGCCGGTCGTCCCGACGTCGTCCTGCGCATTCCGGGCGACCTCATCGTCCCGATCGACGCGAAGGTCCCCTTCGCGCGGTACCAGCAGGCGGTCTCCGCGCAGACGGAGTCCGACCGCGAAACGCTGCTCGTCGAGGCCGTCGCCGCGGTTCGCGCGCACGTCAAGGTGCTCGGCGCGCGGAAGTATCACGCGGCGCCCAAGTGCGTCGGTTGGACGATCATGTTCGTCCCGATCGAAGCGATGCTCTCGACGCTCTTCTCGCGCGACCATCAATTACTCGAAACCGCGCGCGAGGCGCGCGTCATGATCGCGAGTCCGCTCACGCTGATGCTCTATCTCGAAGCGTTCTCGCGCAACTGGGCCGCGCAGAAGCAGAGCGATAACGCCGCGCTCATCCTCGATCACGCACGCGACCTCGTGAGCCGACTCGGCAGCTTCACCGAAAAATTCTCCAAGGTCGGCTCGACGCTCAACTCCGCGATCGAAAAATACAACGAGGCGGTCGCGACGTACGAGGGCCGCATCGGACCGCAAGCCAAAAAAATCGCCGCGCTCCGCGGCGAGGTCGACGAGCCGGCATCGGTCATCGAGCAAGCCGGCCGCGCCCGCGCGATCGACGGCTCGCGCCTCCCGAGCCCGCTCACCCTCGCGCCGTCGAACCGCCAGATCGCACTCGTCCAAGAACCGACGCACGAGTCCGCGT
>CAZZXB010000132.1:0-1234 GCA_964658025.1 uncultured Janthinobacterium sp. | reverse complement strand
ACTCCATCGACGTCGTCGACCTCGAAATAGACACTCGACGCGGAACCGGCGGGGCGGGCGGTCCACTCGGCGGACATGAGGCTGAAACACCCGTCACCGAGGTGAGCCTCGTTGTATTTCTCGACGCCGTCTTCGACGTACGCTCCGGCGAATCGTAAGCCGAGCTTCTCTTCGTACCAGCGCCGCGTTCCCGCGACGTCGTTCGAAGGATATGCCGTAAACGCGACGCCTTTCACCACGATGGGCTTCGCATTCCCCCGGGCGAGCGAGAGCTCCCTGCGCCGAGCGAGTCGATCCGTAACCTGCCGGGGGGACGCGAGCGGCGCGAACGTTGAAAGCGCGATTCACCGTGATCGTCGCGTCGTTCAATATCAACGGCATCAACCGCCGTATCGCGCAGCTCGTAGCGTGGCTCGCGGCCGAACGCCCCGACGTCGTGTGCCTGCAAGAAATCAAATGCGGTAACCGCGATTTTCCATCCGCGGCGTTGCGGGCGGCGGGATACGAAGCGATCTGGCGCGGTCAGGGGCCGCATCACGGCGTGGCGATTCTCGCGCGCGGTATCGTGCCGATCGAGACGCGTCGATCGCTCCCGGGTGACGACGCGGATACCGAAGCGCGGTACATCGAGTCGGCCGTCCGCGGCGTGTTGATCGGATGCATCTACCTGCCGAACGGCAACCCTCAGCCGGGGCCGAAGTTCGCGTACAAGCTCGCGTGGTTCGATCGGTTGATCGCGCACGCGGCGACGTTACAGCAACCGTCGCTTCCCGTCGTACTCGCGGGCGACTACAACGTCGTTCCGACCGACGCGGACATCTACGCGACGCGTTCGTGGAAAGACAACGCGCTGTTGCAACCGGAACCGCGAGAGGCGTTCGCCCGACTCGTCGCGGCCGGGTGGTGCGATAACGTGGCCGCGCGCGGCGCGGATCCGCACGCCTACACGTTCTGGGATTATCTGCGTCGTTCGTGGACGCGCGATGCGGGGATGCGCATCGATCATCTCCTGACGAACCGGGCGCTCACGCCGCGGGTGACGCGCGCGGGCGTGCATCGTGACGTGCGCGGATCGGACGGCGCGAGCGATCACGCTCCCGTGTGGATCGAAATCGCCGATCTTTGACGATGCGGCGCGATACCGATCGAGATTTCGGTTGCGCCGTAAAGTCGGGCCATAAAATCGAAGAACCCCGTCGTGACGGGGTTCTTTCGGTGGTGGAGATGAGGAGAC
>CAZZXB010000131.1:0-7447 GCA_964658025.1 uncultured Janthinobacterium sp. | reverse complement strand
CTTCGAGCGTCGCGCCGCCGTCGAGCGCGCGCTGCGCGGCCGCGGCGACCGTCGGACCGTCGGCGAGCGGATCGCCGTACGGAATGCCCACTTCCAGCACGTCCGCCCCCGCGCGACCGAGCGCGACGAGCATGTCGACCGACGTCGCGAGATCGGGATCGCCCGCGCAGATATACGGCACGAGCGCGCCGCGCCCGGCCCCGCGCGCGCGCGCGAACGCGGCCGCGATACGCTCGAGGCCCGCGCGCGTCTCCGTCATCGCGCGACGAGTTCGCGCGACGGCGCGTCGAGTTCCGCGACCTGACGCGTGTCCTTGTCGCCCCGACCGCTGAGATTGACGAGCACGAGCCCGTCCCGGCCGCGTTCGCTCGCGAGTTTGCGCGCGAACGAGAGCGCGTGCGCCGATTCGAGCGCGGGGACGATCCCCTCGCGTTCGGCACAGCCGTGGAACGCGACGAGCGCGTCGTCGTCCGTCGCGGACACGTACGTCGCGCGCCCGCTGTCCTTGAGATACGCGTGCTCCGGTCCGACGCCCGGATAGTCGAGCCCGGCCGAGATCGAATGCGTGTTGCGCACCTGACCTTCGTCCGATTGCAAGAGATACGATCGCGAACCGTGCAAGATCCCGATCGTCCCGGCCGAGAGCGACGCCGCGGTATCGATCGACTGCAGGCCGTGACCCGACGCTTCGACGCCCCACAGCTTCACGCTCGGGTCGTCGACGAAGCCCGCGAAGATCCCCATCGCGTTACTGCCGCCGCCGACGCACGCGACGACGTCCGTCGGAAGGCGGCCGTAGCGTTCGAACACCTGCGCGCGCGCCTCGATCCCGATGACTTTCTGGAACTCGCGCACCATGTACGGATACGGATGCGCGCCGACGACGCTTCCGATGATGTAGAACGTATCGGCGATGCGGCCGGCCCATTCGCGGAACGCCTCGTTCGTCGCGTCCTTGAGCGTTTGGGTTCCGCCCGTGACCGAATGGACCGTCGCACCGAGTAACTTCATGACGTAGACGTTGAGCGATTGTCGCTCGACGTCGAGCGCGCCCATGTAGACGTCGACCGGGATGCCGAGCTTCGCGCCGATCGTCGCCGTCGCGACGCCGTGTTGGCCCGCGCCCGTCTCCGCGATGATGCGCGTCTTGCCCATCCGCTTCGCGAGCAGACCCTGACCGACGGTGTTGTTGATCTTGTGCGCGCCCGTGTGGTTGAGATCTTCGCGCTTGAAGACGAGCTTCGCGGCGTTCGGATCCTCCACGAAGCGCGCGGCCTCCAGTAACGGCGACGGGCGTCCGACGAAATCGCGCAAGATCGCGTGGTACTCGGCCCAGAACGACGGATCGGCGAACGCCGCGTTCATGCCGATCTCGAGCTCGTCGAGCGCCGCGACCAGGACCTCCGGAACGAATTTGCCGCCGAATTTTTCTCCGAAATATCCGCGCGCGTCAGGCTTCTGCATCGGCTTCCCTTACCGCGCGCACGAAGGCGCGCATCTTGATCGGATCGTGACGACCGTCCGTTTCGACGCCGCTCCGGACGTCCACGGCGAACGGCCGCACGGCGCGCACGCACGCGCCGACGTTCTCCGCCGTCAACCCGCCCGCGACGACGATGTCTCGCGCGCGCGCGAGTTCCGCCACTTCGGACCAGTCGAACGTCGTGCCGGTTCCGCCGCGCGCGCCCGCGGCCTTCGTGTCGAACAGCCACGTCGCCCCGCGAAACGCGTCGAGCGCTTCCGCGACGCCGACCGCATCCGCGTCGCCGGGGTTCGCGTCGGACGAGACCGAGGCCGCGGCGACGTGGCGCACCTTGACGTAGGCGTTTCCGTCGGCCGCCGCCTCGCACCGTTCGGCACTCTCGTCGCCGCAGAATTGAAAGGCGAGCGCGGCGTCGCGCGCGGCGACGACCTCACGTTCGGTCGGTTCGACGACGACGGCGAAACCGCGCACGAACGGCGGCACGCTCCGCGCGAGTTCCGAGAGCCGCGCGAGCGGCACGCGCCGCGGACTCGGCGCGAGGATGAACCCCACGGCGTCGGCACCCGCATCGACGGCCGCGCGCACGCCCGCGACGGTCGTCATGCCGCACATCTTGATCCGCGTCCGCGCGCGTCCCGCCACCCGCGTCAGCGGCGCTGCGGTGCGGACTTCTTGATGCCGTCGATGAACGTCGACGGATCGTCCGTGCGCATGAGCGCCTCGCCCACGAGAAAGCCGCGCGCGCCGCGTTCGAACAACGACGCGATATCGCCCGGATCCGCGACGCCGCTCTCGCTGATCGCGATCGCCGTCGCCGGAACGAACGGCAAGAGATGCTCGGTCACGCCGAGATCGGTCGCGAACGTGCGCAGGTCGCGATTGTTGATGCCGACGAGGGTCGCGCCGACCGATGCGGCGACGGCGACCTCGTCTTCGTCGTGGACTTCGACGAGCACGTCGAGATCGAAGCGCTCGGCCTCCGCCATGAGCGTGCGCAGCGTCTCGACCGCGAGCCCCGCCACGATCAGGAGTACCGCGTCCGCACCGTACGCCGCCGACTGCGCGATGTGATACGGCGTGGAGAGAAAATCCTTACGCAGGATCGGCCGCGTGCTGTGCGCGCGCGCGACGTCGAGGTACGACAGATCGCCGAGAAAGTGATCGGCTTCGGTGAGCACGCTGATCGCGTCCGCGCCGGCGAGTTCGTAGCGCGACGCGACGAGCGCCGGATCGAAATTTCGCGCGATGAGTCCGACCGAGGGCGAGGCCCGCTTGATCTCCGCGATCACGGCGGGTCCGCGCGCCTCGCGGAGCGTCTTCGCGAACGGTCGACGCTCGTCGCGCCGCCCGAGCCCGCGCGCCACGAGCGATTCGTACGATACGGTCGCCTCCTCGTTCGCGAGCGACACCGCTTTCGCGGCGTACAAGCGTTCCAGGATGTTGCTCATGCATACTCCAGTTTGGACGTGCCGCGCAAGCGGTCGAACACCGAGCGGGCGGCGCCGCTCCGCAGGGACGCGCGCGCGAGCGCGAGCGCTTCGGAAAGATCGCCCGCGCGACCGGCGACGACGAGGACGAGCGCGGCGTTGAGCGCCACGACGTCGGCACGCGCCGATCGTTCGCCGTCCAAGATCGCCGCGAGCGCCGCGGCGTTCTCCGCGCAGGTTCCGCCCGCGAGCGCGTCCGGCGGTGCGTCGATGCCGTACGCGCGCGGATCGAGCGTCCAACGACGTACGCCGCCGGGCCCGAATTCGTAGACGTCGGTCGGTGCGTCGCCCGCGATCTCGTCGATCCCGCTCCGCGCGTGGACGACGGCGCCCGCGCGCCCGCCGAGGGCGACGAGCGCGTCGCCGAATAACGCGAGGTGCGCCGGATTCGCGACGCCGACGACCTGATGCGTCGCGCGCGCCGGATTCGCGAGCGGACCGATCAGATTGAACATCGTCCGCACGCCGAGTTCCCGGCGTAACGGCGCGACCGCCTTCATCGCCGGATGATACCGCTGCGCGAAAAGAAACGCAAAGCGCTCGCGTTCGAGGTGGACGCGCGCGTCGTCCGGATGCGCGTCGATGGCGATCCCCGCGGCCTCGAGCACGTCCGCGCTCCCGCACGCGCTCGACGCGGCGCGATTGCCGTGCTTCGCGACGTGGACGCCGCACCCGGCCAGGACGAATCCGGCGGTCGTCGAGACGTTGATCGTGCGCGCGCCGTCGCCGCCCGTGCCGCAGGTATCGACGACGACGTCGAGATCGTGCTCGACGCGCACGCTCCGCGCGCGCATCGCTTCCGCCGCGCCGACGATTTCGAGGGACGTCTCGCCCTTGGTCGCGAGCGCGCCGAGGAACGCGCCCGACTGGGCGGGGCTCCACGCGCCGTCCATCATCGCGCCGAACGCGTACGCCACGCTCTCGGCATCGAGATCCTCGCGCCTCACGAGCGCGCGCAGGAGCGCCGCGGCGTCGTTCATCGTCCGACCATCGCGAGAAAATTCTCGAAGAGCCGCGGTCCCGCGTGCGTGAGCACGGATTCGGGATGGAACTGCACGGCGACGATCGGGAGCGTTTTGTGCGCGACCCCTTGGATCACGCCGTCGTCGCTCGATGCGTTCACGCGCAGGTCGCGCGGAAACGGATCGTGCGCGACGCAGAGCGAGTGGTACCGCGTCGCCTCGAACGGCGAGGGCAGTCCGGCGAAGAGCCCGCTCGCGTCGTGTTCGATCGGCGACGTCTTGCCGTGCATGAGATGCGGCGCGTTCGTCACGACGCCGCCGAAATATTCGCCGATCGCCTGCAGGCCGAGGCAGACCCCGAGCACCGGACGCGCGCGTTCGATCGCCCAATCGAGCGTCCGCATCGTGTTGCCGGCGTCGGCCGGTCGCCCGGGGCCGGGTCCGATGCAGACGGCGTCGTGCGCGCCGACGGCCTCCGCATCGAGCTCGGAGACGTCGTTGCGCAGCACGGTGACGCGCGCGCCGAGCGTGCCGAAGAGATGCGCCAGGTTGTACGTGAACGAGTCGTAGTTGTCGACGAGCAACACGCGCGCGCCCGTCATCGATCGATCCCGAGCACGTCGCGCACGATCCGCGTCTTCGCGAAGATCTCCGCATATTCGGCTTCGGGTTCGCTGTCGGCGACGATCCCCGCCGACGCTTGCCAATACGCGCGCCCGTTCGCGACCGCGACGCTGCGCAGCGTGATGCACGAATCCATGTCGCCGTCGAAATGGAACGTCGCGATGCTCCCCGCGTACGGTCCGCGCGCGACGGGTTCGAGACCGTCGATGAGCGACATCGCGCGGATCTTCGGCGCGCCCGTCACCGTCCCGGCGGGGAACGCCGCGGCGAAGAGATCGAGCGCGTCGCGCTCGGGCGCGAGCTCGCCCGTGACGTTCGAGACGATGTGCATCACGTGGCTGTACCGCTCGATCACCATGAGTTCGTCCACGCGCACGGAGCCGACGGAACAGACCGCACCGAGATCGTTGCGTCCGAGATCGACGAGCATCACGTGTTCGGCACGCTCTTTTTCGTTCGCGAGCAACTCGCTCGCGATCTCGAGATCGCGCGCGGGCGTCTCGCCGCGCGGCCGCGTCCCCGCGAGCGGTCGAACGCGCGCGTGACGGCCGTCGAGACGGACGAGGAATTCCGGCGACGCACCGAAGATCGCGCGGCCGTCGTGCTCGATGTAGAACATGTACGGCGAGGGATTGCGCGCGCGGATCTGCCGGTAGAAATCGAACGGCGTGCCGTCGAGTTCGCACGAGAAGCGGATGCCGAGTTGGAGTTGGTACGCGTCGCCGTCGTAGATCGAGCGCTTCGCTCGCGCGAGCCGCTCGAGATACGCGTCGTGCGCGAGCGACTGCACGACGGCACCCTTCGCGCGCACGTTGCCGGGGATCGTCGGCCGCACGCCGAGCAGCTCCGCGATGTACCGATCGAGACGCGCCTCGATCGCCGCGCGCTCGCCCGCCGCACGCGCGAATCCGATCAGGGAGACCTTGTGCGTGAAGTGATCGAAAACGACCCACGTCCCGGGGACGACGACGAGCGCGTCGGCCCAGGCGACGTCCGTCGGCGGCGCGTCGCCGATCTTCTCCATCACCCGAGCCGCATCGTAGGCGAACACGCAGACCGCGCCGCCCGAAAACGGCAGCGCCGTCCCGTCGGGGAGCCGGTAGCGTCGGATCGTCGCGCGGATGGCCGCGAGCATCTCCGGGTCGTCCGTGTAGCTCGCCGTCTCGAGATAGTCGAGCCCGATAAACGAGTAACGGGCGATGCGATCGGTGCCCTCGACCGATTCCAACAAACAAGAACGCCCCGGCGTGGCCAGGGCGAGGTAAGCGGAGATCGGCGTGAGCGCGTCCGCGACGAACTCGCGCACGACGGCGTCGAGTTCGAGCGGCTGCGTACTCGGAGGTTGCGTGATCATATGCGACGCACGAATCCCCGCCGCGAACGCGGCGGAAGGGGATCCGGTTAGCGCACGAGCTCCAGGATCGAGAGTTCCGCGGCGTCGCCGGGACGGACGCGCGTTTTCATGATCCGCGTGAAGCCGCCGGGACGATCCTTGAGCGCGGGCGCGATCTGGTCGCAGAGCTTCTTCGTGACGGCGGGCTCTTGCAAGAACGAGGCGACGAGGCGACGCGAATGCAGGTCGCCGCGACGCGCGGTCGTGATCAATTCCTCGACGACGCGCGAGATCTGCTTCGCCTTCACCGAGGTCGTCTCGATCTTCTCGTGTTTGAAGAACGACGTGGCGAGGTTACGCAGGAGGGCCTTGCGGTGTCCGTCCGTGCGCGAGAGGCGTTTCTTGGCGATCTGGTGCGGCATCGTACTTTCCTAGACGGGCTGGCGCAGCGAGAGGCCGCGCTCTTCCAAGACTTGCTTGATCTCGTCGAGCGACTTCTTCCCGAAGTTGCGCATCTTGATGATCTCGTCTTCGGTCATGTCGAGCAATTCCGACACCTTCGAGATGCCGGCGCGCTTGAGACAGTTGAACGAGCGGACGCTGAGGTTCAACGACTCGACCGGGATATCCCATTCGCTCGTCGGGGCGGCGGCCGGGGGCTTCTCTTCCTGCGTGAAGTTCACGAAGAGGTCGAGTTGGTCTTGGAGGATCGTCGCCGCGGTCGAGAGGGCGTCGTCCGGCGTGATCGAGCCGTTCGTCTCGATCTCGAGCGTGAGGCGGTCGAAATCGACCGACTGTCCGACGCGGGTGTCGTCGACCGTGAAATTCACCTTGCGGATCGGCGAGAAGATCGAGTCCATCGGGATGAGCCCGATCATGTGTTCGACGTTCTTCTGCTTGTCGGCCGTCACGTAGCCGCGCGCCTTCTCGATCCCGATCTCCATCTGGAGCCGGGCCGATTTGCCCGTCATCGTCGCGATGTGGTAGTCCGGCTGCAGGATCTCGACGTCGGCATCGGGCGTGATGTCGGAGGCCGTCACTTCGCGCGCGCCGGTCACGGCGAGCGTGAGCACCTTCGGCTCGTCCGATTCGAGCTTGATCGGCAAGCCCTTGAGGTTGAGCAGCAGGTTCGTCGTGTCTTCGACGATGCCGGGGATCGTGGAGAACTCGTGCAACACGCCGTCGATCTTGACGTACGTGACGGCCGCGCCCGGAATCGTGGAGAGCAACACGCGGCGCAATCCGTTCCCGAGCGTGATCCCGAATCCGCGCTCGAGCGGCTCGATGACGAATTTCGCGTAGTTATCGCGACGCTCGCGAATTTCGATCGCGGCGCCCTGGGGTGAATCGATGACGGTCATGTCGGTGCGTTACGTCCTTATGCCGCTTGCGTTATCCGCCCCGAGCCCCCGGCCCGGAACGATCCCACGTCTAACGGCAGATTGTGTTGTTGTACGGTTATGGATCGCTCGGTCGTACGCTTACGATCGCTCGATGGAGGTCCGCATTTCGTCCGGAGCGAGGCGCCGCGGGCCGACGTGTGCTTCACGCACGTGAG
>CAZZXB010000130.1:0-7656 GCA_964658025.1 uncultured Janthinobacterium sp. | reverse complement strand
GCGATCGGCCACATGACGGCGTCCGCGTGGATCGTCGATCGCGACGGATCCGCCGCGGTGCTCTTGCACCATCGCAAACTCGATCGCTGGTTGCAACCGGGCGGCCACGCCGACGGCGACACCGATCTGCGTCGCGTCGCGCTCCGCGAAGCGCGCGAGGAAACGGGTCTCGCGTCGCTCGCGTTCGCGAGCGACGCGATCTTCGATCTCGACGTCCACGCGATTCCGGCGCGCGGGTCGGAGGCCGCGCACCGGCATTACGACGTCCGCTTTCTCCTCGTCGCCGATCGTGCCGAAGCGCCGAGCGCGAACCACGAATCGCATGCGGTCCGCTGGATCGCGCTCGCCGATCTCGAGTCGCTCGCCGTCGACGATTCGGTCCGTCGCCTCGCGCGCAAGACGTCCGCCGCGCTCGCGGGTGCCGGTCCTCGACCGTCGACGGCGTCGCATCCGTGAGCGTGCGAAGCGTACGTGACGAGATGCGTCGATCGTGCGCGGACGGTTACGGCGGCGAGATCCGGTCGAATCCCGTGAACGGCCGGAGCGCCGTCGGCACGACCACGCTCCCGTCGGCCTGCTGATAGTTCTCGAGGATCGCGACGAGCGTTCGTCCGACGGCGAGACCCGAACCGTTGAGCGTGTGGGCGAGCTCGGGCTTCCCCTGCGTCTCGCGCCGGAAGCGAATCCCGCCGCGTCGGGCTTGAAAATCCGTGCAGTTCGAACACGAGCTGATCTCGCGATACGTCGCCTGTCCGGGTAACCAGACTTCGAGATCGTACGTCTTCGCGGCGTTGAATCCGACGTCGGCGGCGCACAACAACATCACGCGATACGGGAGCTCGAGTTCCTCGAGTAACGCCTCGGCGTCGGCGCTGAGGCGTTCGAGCGCTTCGAACGAACGCTCGGGCTCGCAGAGCCACACGAGTTCGACCTTGTCGAATTGATGTTGGCGGATCAATCCGCGCGTGTCTTTTCCCGCGGCCCCGGCTTCTTTGCGGAAGCAGGGCGTATACGCCGTGTACTGCAGCGGGAGCGTACCCGGCGCGAGGATCTCGTCGCGATGGAGCGCGGTCAGCGGAACTTCGGAGGTCGGGATCATGAAGAGCTCGCCGCCCGAGTCGACGAACATCGCGTCCGCGAATTTCGAGAGCTGCCCCGTCGACCACATCGTCGAGCGCGTGACGAGATACGGCGGCGCGATCTCGACGTACCCGCGCTGCGCGGCGCGCGAGAGGAAGAAGCTCGCGATCGCGCGCGACAACATCGCGCCGCGGCCGCGCAACACGGAAAACCGACTCCCGGAGAGCTTGGTCGCGCGTTCGAAATCGAGGATTCCGAGCGCCTCGCCGATCTCCCAATGCGGTTTGGGTTCGAAGTCGGGCGAGGGCGGCGCGCCGGAATCGCGGACGAGCACGTTATCGTCTTCGCCGGCGCCGTCGGGGACCGAATCGTCGAGCAGGTTCGGCACGTCCGCGAGCATCGCTTCGATGCGCGCGTCGAGCGCGGGGATCGCCTCGCTCGCCGCGACGATGCGCCCGTCGAGTTCCGCGATCGCGGGGCGCAGGCGTCGCGCCTCGGCGGCGCGATCGCTCGCGCGCGAGATGCTCGCGGTCAGCGCGTTTTTTTCGGCTTTGAGATTCTCGGCAGCCGTCCGCGCCGCGCGGAGCTCCGCATCGACGGCGAGGACGTCGTCGACGAACGCGGCGGAACCGGTGCGGCGCGCGGCCGCCGTGCGCACGCGCTCGGGATCGCGGCGCAGAAGCGCGAGGTCGAGCATCGAGTCCTTATCTACGGCAAAAAGACGCGCGATTCGAGGGGCGCGTCGGAACGCGAGGAGAAGCGAGGTTGGCCCTTATGCAGGATTCCGCTGCGGTCCTACCCTCGATTTCCGCGCACGACGAAGCGCGTCGCGGTTTCGACGTCGCCAAACTTCTCGCACCGTCGCAGGCGCTCGTCGCGTATTTCGGGGCGGCCCGGCTCGCCGCGCCCGCGATCGAAACGGTGTCGATCGCGGAAGCGTTCGGTCGCGTGCTCGCGCGCGACGCCGTCGCGCGAGAAGACCATCCGACGCACGCGCGTTCCACGATGGACGGGTACGCGGTCGCGAGTCGCGACGGAGCGATGCATCGCACGGTCGTCGGCGAGGTGCGGATGGGAAGTCCGCCGCCGCGCGCGATCGCCGTCGGCGAGGCGTTGCGGATCCCGACCGGCGGCGCGTTGCCGGACGGCGCGGACGCCGTCGTCCCGCAGGAAGACGTCACCGTCGTCCGCGACGCGATCGCGTTCGCGCGAGCGCCGAAGGCCGGCGAATGCGTCACCGCCCGCGCGGACGATCTCTCGGCGGGCGAGACGATCTTCGCGTCGGGGCGTCGGATCGGCGCGTCCGAACTCGGCGTGCTCGCGACGCTCGGATACGCGCGCGTCGAGGTCTTCCGGCGTCCGCGGATCGCGCTCGTGTCGACGGGCGACGAGCTCGTCGATCCCGGCTCGCCGCTCGGGATCGGGCAGGTTCGCGATTCCAATCGCTACGCGCTCGCGGGCGCGCTCGCGGCGTTCGGTATGCAGCCCGTCCATTTTCCGCGCGCCGCCGACACGCTCGAAGCGCTCCGCGCGGCGTTGCGCGACGCGCTCGCGGCGTGCGACGGGGTGGTGCTCACGGGCGGCTCGTCGGTCGGCGAGCGCGATCTCGTCCCGCGCGCGATCGCGGAACTGGGATCGCCGGGCGCGATCGTGCACGGTCTGCGCGTGAAACCCGGCAAGCCGACGTTACTCGGTGCCGTCGAGGGAAAGCCCGTGATCGGTCTGCCGGGGAATCCGACGTCGTCGCTCATGATCTGCGAGGCGATTGCGCGTCCGATCTTCCGCGCGCTCGCGGGCGAACGCGGCGCGGATCCGCTCGGCCACGACGCGCTCGCGACGGCGCCGTTCGCCGGTCGCGCGGGATGGACGTGGTACGTCCCCGCGCGCCTCGCGTTCCGCGGCACGCACCTCTTCGCGGAGCCGCTCGCGCTGCGCTCCGCGCACACGAGCCTGCTCGCGCGCGCGAGCGGGTACGCGATCGTCGGCGAAGACGTCGCGCGCGTCGAGGCCGGCGCGACGATCCGCATCTACCCGTTCGCGTCGGGCGGCGCGCCCGTGGAGACGATCCGATGATCCGACCGGCACCGTGGCTGGGATGCGCGCTCGTCGCGACGCTCGCGGCGTGTTCGCACCAGGACGTGCGCGACGTCGAGCGCGCCGTCGCGAGTAGCGTCCCCGCGAGCGTCTCGTCGGGCGTCGCCGACGGCGCGATCGTCGCGCAAGTCGTCGCGCGCTTCGCGGCGATCGATCCCGTTTCGGCGATGCACGTGCGCGTGAGCGCGAACGACGGTCTCGTGCGCTTCACCGGGACCGTCTCGAATACGAAATCGGCGTTCGCGTTCGTCCGGGCCGCCCACGGGGTCCGTGGCGTCAAGGGGGTCACGCCCGCGATCCGCATCCGGCCGCTCGGCGATCCCGCCCAACCGGTCCGCGACTTCGCGCTCGCCTCCGCGGTCCAGGCGAACGTCGCGGTGCAAGCCGGAGCGAACGCCCTCGGCGTTCACGTGCGCGCCAACGGATCGACCGTCACGCTCGACGGTTCGGTCGATACCGCGAACCTCGCGGCGACGGTCCTCGCCGCGGCGCGCAAGACGGCGGGCGTGACGAAGGTCGTCGATCGCGTGCGCGTCGGGAGGTGAACCCACCCGTACCGACTGCGGCCATTCGGGCGCTCCCGCTCGTGCGCCCGTTCGTCGCACCCGAAGAACTCGCGCGCCGTGCCGGCGTCTCGGACGTGATTCGTTTAGGAGCGAACGAAAGCGCGTTCGGTCCGTCGCCGCGCGCGCTCGCCGCGATGCGCGACGAGGTCGTGCGGACGTCGTGGTACGGCGATCCGGAATCGATCGAGCTGCGCGAGGCGCTCGCCGCGCGACACGGATGCGCGATCGGAAATCTCTGCGTCGGCGCCGGAATCGACGATCTCTTGGGTCTGGTGGTCCGCGCGTATCTCGCGCCCGGCGACGTGACGGTCGCCGCGCTCGGCACGTATCCGACCTACGCGTATCACGTCCGCGGATACGGTGCGGAACTCGCTTCGGTACCGTACGAACGAGACGGCACGATCCCGCTCGACGCGCTCGCCGATCTCGCGCGGGCGCGCGACGCGCGCGTCGTCTATCTCGCGAACCCGGACAATCCGAGCGGCTCGTTCGCGCATCGCGACGACGTCGCCGCACTGCGCGACGCGATGCCGCCGCGGTGCCTGCTCGTCCTCGACGAAGCCTACGCGGATTTCGTTCCGGCAGCCGAGCGGCTCGCGCCCGAGATCGATCCGCGCGTCGTGCGCATGCGGACCTTTTCGAAAGCCTACGGTCTCGCGGGCGCCCGCGTCGCCTACGCGATCGCCGCGCCCGAGGTCGTCGACGCGTTCGACAAGATCCGCCTGCAGTTCGGCACGCCGCGCGTCGCGCAGACGGGCGCGCTCGCGTCGCTCGCGGACGACGCGTTCGTCGCGCGGATCGTGGAAGAAACGGCGCGCGGTCGCGACGAGTATCGCGCGCTCGGCGCCGCGCTCGGCATCGCGACCCTGCCGTCCCGGACGAATTTCGTCTGCTTCGAGATCGGAACGGCCGCGCGAGCCGACGCCGCGATCGCGCGTCTCCTGCACCTCGGTATCTTCGTGCGCAAGCCCGTCGCGCCGCCGCTCGACGGGTTCGTGCGCGTCACGGTCGGGAGCGCGGCCGACCGCGCCGCGTTCGCGGAACGCTTCGCGACGACGCTGCGCGGATGACCTACGCGATCGTCTCCGACATCCACGCGAACCTCGAGGCGCTCGAGGCCGTGTTCGCGCACGTGCCGTCCGATCGCGACGTGCTCTGCCTCGGCGACATCGTCGGCTACGGCCCCGATCCCAACGCCTGCCTCGCGCTCGTTCGCGCGCGCGCGAGCGCGACCGTTCTCGGAAATCACGACGTCGCCGTCGTCGACGGTTACGGTCTCGACCACTTCAACGACGCGGCGCGCGAGGCGATGGTGTGGACGCGCGGCGTGATCGCGCCCGAACACGTCGCGTGGCTCGACGGGCTCGCGTACGAGATGCGCACGTCCGAATTTCTTCTCGTCCACGGCGCGCCGCGCGAGTACTTCACCTACGTCGCCGACATCGACGCCGCGACCGAAGCGTTCGCGGCGACCGACGCCGCGCTCGTCTTTCTCGGACACACGCACGTGGCGGAATACTACGCGCTCGCCGCGGACGGCTCGATCGCCCACGGGTTCCGTCAGCACGGCGGCGAGCTGATCCTCGAAGACGGCGTGCGCTATCTCGTCAACGTGGGCAGCGTCGGCCAACCGCGCGATCTCAATCCCGAGGCGTCGTACGCGACCTTCGATGCGGCGCGGCGCCGCGTCCGTTGGGAGCGCGTGCCGTACGAGATCGATCGCGTCCGCGCGAAGATCGAGGCCGCGGGTCTGCCGGAGCGTTGCGCGCGACGGCTTCCCCTCGGCCGCTAGCGTCCGTCGCCGCGCGGGAAAGCGGCGTCGGACGACCTAAACCGCCTCTCATGCTCCGCGCCTTGTTCGCGGTCGCGGCGTTCCTCGGAGCGGCCTCGGCCGCCCGTCCCGCCGTCCCGGCCGACCGAAACGACTACGCGAATCCGGCGTTCGCGGCGCCCGTGGCGTCGGGGCTGCGGCATTTCTACCGACGCCAATTCGAGGCCGCCGAGCACGATTTCGATCGCGCGCTCGCGGTCGTCCCGGACAACACGTTCGCGCTCTCGTTCGCCACGGCCGCCGCCGCGCAACGGCCGGGCTCGCTCGACGTCCGGACCGATCTCGCCGAAGACGCCGCGACCGGCGCGCCGAAAAACTACGTGAATCACGTGCGGCTCGGCTTCGCCTATCTCTTCGAGTCGGCGACCGGACGCGATCGCACGCTCGACGCGCGCGACGAATTCAACAGCGCGGTGAACCTCGAGCCGGACGCCCCCGCAGCGCACGTCGGGCTCGGCATCATGCGCTTCGAAGAGCGCTCGGCGAATCGCGCCAAGTCCGAATTTCTCGCGGCGCTCCGCGTCGATCCCAACGACGTGCTCGCGCGCGAGTATCTCGGTCAGCTCTACCAGACCGATCTGCGCGATCCCGAGCGCGGCCTCTCCTACGTGATCGACGTGCCCAACGTCGTGCCGCAGTACGCCGATATCCAGTTCCACATCGGGTCGCTCCTGAGCGATCTCCATCAGGACGACGCGGCGATCGGATATCTCCGACGCGGCATCGATCTCGACGTCGACCACGTCGGCGAGGCGGGCCAGCACGGCTACACGCTGATCGCGAGGATCCAGATCGATCGCAAACAGTACGCCGAGGCGACGAAAACGCTCGACGTCGCGATCGCCTCCGACGTCGACACGATCTACGCGAAAACGTTGCTCGCGCGCATCAAGACGGGCGATCTCGCGACGCCGTTACCGCACGGCTCGAGTCTCCCGACCGACGGCGCCGCCACGCCGACGAGAACCCCGTCGTGAGCGCGGAACGCGAGCCCGTCGACGACGGCCGTTGCGTCGCGTGCGGTCCCGACGCCGACGCGGGCCTGCACATGCATTTCGATCTCGCGGACGACGGCGTCGTCAGTCGCGTCACCGTGCCGCGCGGGTTCCAAGGCTGGCGCGGCGTCGTGCACGGCGGGATCGTCGCCATGTTGCTCGACGAAGCGATGGCGTACGCCGCGGGCGCGCGCGGCGTGCTCGGCGTGACGGGCGAACTCTCGATGCGTTTTCGCGCGCCCGTCGAAGTCGGCGCGGCGCTCGTCGTCCGCGGCAAGGTCGCGTGGGAGCGGCGCAACGTGCTCGGCGTCGAGGCGAGCGTGTCGGACGATGCGGGGACGTTACTCGCGTCGGGGACGGGCAAGTTCGTGGGGCGCGGGACGCTCGCGCCGAGCGAACGCTTCGGAACGATCCGTTTTGGCGGGTAAGGCGAAGCCGACGGCGGTCGGCCCGGCGCCGAAAAAACCGCCCGCGCCGACGCCGACGCTCGACAACCGTCGCGCGCGCTTCGAATACGAGTTTCTCGAGAAGATCGAAGCGGGGATCGTGCTGACGGGGACGGAGATCAAGAGCCTGCGCGAAGGGCAGAGCAGCATCGCGCAAGCCTACGCGCGGATCCGCGACGGCGAACTCTGGTTGCTCTCGATGCACATCCCGCCGTACAAGCAGGGCAGTTTCTCCAACGTCGAGCCGAACCGTCCGCGCAAACTCCTCGTCCATCGCAAGGACATCGATCGGCTCGCCGGACGGGTGACGGAGAAGGGGCTCACGCTCGTTCCGACCCGGCTCTATTTCACGCGCGGGATGGCGAAGGTCGAGATCGCGCTCGCGAAAGGCAAGAAGCTCTGGGACAAACGCCGCGAGGAACGCGATCGCGACGTGAAGCGCGAGATCGCCCGCGCCGTGCGCGAGCGGTAGTGGGCCGCTGACGTGCGCGGCGCGCGGAGCGAGGTCGCGCTCGAGCGCCACGTCGCGCGCGCGTGCGCGTTCGCGTCGGGCGAGACGATCGTCGTCGCGGCGTCGGGCGGCGCCGACAGCACCGCGCTCGCCGCGCTCGCGGCGGGCGCGGCGACCGCCGCGGGTGCGACGA
>CAZZXB010000129.1:0-7674 GCA_964658025.1 uncultured Janthinobacterium sp. | reverse complement strand
GGAGGCTCGCCGAAAGCGGCGTGCGCGATGCGCGGAAGTTCGACGGCGTCGGCGTGCGCGAGCCGCGGAGGCCCGCCGAGATCGGCGTGCGCGGGCACGCATACCGGAGAGAGGGCGTGCGTCGCGCACCAGGCCGGCGGCGGCGGCGACCGGGGCCAGGGCGACGGCGGGATCCAGTCGGGTGGCGCTTGCGGCGGCCAACACGTGCCCTGCGCGAAACACGGCGGCGGCGTATCGATGACGTCGGGCGACGTCGCGCTCGGCACGGGTGCGGGCGTCGCTCGGATCCCCGGCACCGACTTGCCGCAACCGTAAGCCGGGTCGTTCGTCGCGGCGACGCCGCTCGTTACGGCGTTGTAGATGCCGTCGGCGGTCTCGCTGTAATCGTTCGGGCGATACGCGACGAGCGCGCGATCGCGGAGATCGATGCCGCTGATGTGCGCGCCGTAGATCTTGTAGTCGCACCAGACCTTCCACCGGTCGGGCGTGTCCTCGTTCGAATAATTGTAGAGCACTTGGGCGTCGATCTCCGCGTGGGTTTTCTGCACGAGTCCGAACCAGGACCGATGGATCGTGTTGATGCGGTAGACGATGAAGCGGAATCCGGGATGGAGGCGCACGACGAACCCGCTCGGCGCCGTCGCCGAGGCCAGGTGCAACGTGCGTTCGGCGTGTTCGCTCGCGAAACGGACCTGGACCGTCGTGTTGCCGCCGTACAGGTCGGGCTTCGGACCGCCGTCGGGGACGAATCCGACGGGCTCCGGTTTCGGCGTCGCACCGGTCGTGGCGAGCAGGTGCGACACGACGTCCGCGTAGTCGCTCCGACCGCTCGTCGTATCGGCGAGATCGTTCGCTTCGAGCGTTCGCGTCTCGAACGTCCGAACGCCGGAGATCGGCGCGTAACGAGCCGTCGTGTCGATCCGACCGGTCGTGCGATCGGCGACGCCGACGTGGCCGTTCTCGTCGAAATCGTAACGGCGGACGGTCCGCGTGGCGGCGTCGTACGCGTAGCCCCAGAAACGCTCGGTGCCGACGTCGTCGCGGGCGAAGAAATCGACCTCGTGGCCGACGTCGCCGGGCGCGGCGATATTGCGCCGACCGAAAACGTCGTTGAGCGGAACGTAGACGGCGTAGGCGCTCGCGGCGTCGGCGCGCATCCGTTCGAGCGTCGTGGCGATCGTGGCGGAGCCGGTTTCGGACGTGGAGCGATCGGCGACGACGCGCACGTAATTCTGTAAGACCGCGAGTCCGACGAAGGCGATGAGGATCATCAGCGTCGCGGAGAGCATGAGTTCGATGACGGCGAAACCGCGTTCGTCGCGGCGCGATGGCGTCGGCGTCACGGCGTCGTCGAACCGGGCGGGGGTGCCTCGTCGTAGAGTCGCCGCGACTCGGACGCCGACGCGTCGCCGTCGCTCGCGGTGACCGTCACCGTGTTCGCGCGCGCGTCGACGGCGACGACGATCGTTTCCTCGCCGCCGCCGGAGCGTGCGCGGGTCGACGTCGCGTTGCTCCCGGCGAGTTTCGCCCGGAGCGGCGCGTCGTAGACGGTGGCGGAGCGGACGTCGGCGATGACGTTGAGCGCGTCGTCGGCGAGCGCGGCTCGATCGTCGACGAGCGACGTCGCGTGAAGGGCGCGGAGCACGGCGCCGGAGACCGTGAGGATCACCGCGATCGTCAGCGCCGAAGCCACGAGCACCTCGAGTAACGAGAAGCCGCGTTCGCCCGAGCGGGACCGGTCTCGATTCCCCGCTCCGTTTCGATCGCGCGAAGCGTCGGGTCGCGACGCGTCGGACGCGCTCTCGCGCGCCGCGAAGGTCGCATCTCGAGGAGTGCCGCCTCGTACGGGCGATCGCTCGACGGCGACGTGCGCGCGACGGCCGACCGCACGGCGCGCGCCGATACGTCGTGGTTCGCGTCGCGGAACGCGAGCGCGCCTCGAGTTACGCGCCGGCCGAGCGCGGGTGACGCGCGCGACGTTCACGTCACGTCGCATGCGACGAGGCATCGTAGATCGCGTCGCGGCACGCGAACGCGTGGGATTCCGAGAAGGCGCCCGTCGTCACGTCGATCGTCGTCCCCGAGTCGTCGCATCCCGGATCGGTCGTCAGGCGCGCGAACGCGCCGGGCGACGTGGGATACGCGCGCGCGATGCTCGCCGGGCCGCTACTCGAGATGAGGATCGCGAACGGGCCCGCCGATGCGCCGTTCGCGCGGTCGCTGACCGCGAAGATCGAATCGACGTGGACCGGCGGAAACCCGCGATCCGGGCTCGGTATCGCCGCTTGCGGGATCGGGCGAGAGCGAAAAACGCTGATGAGGCTCCCGCGTCCGAGCGCAACATCGGGTGCCACGGTGACGGTCGCGCCCGAAATCTCGGCGAGCGTGGGATCGGGCGAACCCGCGCTCATCGCGAACGCGAGCGAACGCGCCTCGACGACCGCCGCTTGCAACGCGAGCGCGTCGGCGTGCAGGCGGCTCGGCCGCGCGCCGAACGTCGATGCCGTCGCCACGACGAGCCCCGCGAAGATCGCCGTCGCGACGAGAAGCTCGATCGTGGAAAATCCGCGCTGCCCGACCATGCCGGACCGTCAGTGCCCACGACGTGCCGTTTCGGACGACGCATCGAGAGCCGGTCGGATGAATCGTGCTCCGAACGCTACGGACCTACAAACGCCTTCTCGTCGGGCGCATCGGTCGATCGCCGACTAATCGAAAGCCGAAACGTTCGCGCCTTTCGACGCGTCCGGGTCGGGTCCGTCGGCGGTCGGTTCGGAGGCATCGGGCTTGCGATACGTCGAGAGCCACCAGGTGTTGCCGAAGGCGTCGCGGACGCCCGAAGAACGCTCGTCGTACGGCTTGTCGCCCGGCGGATCGAGCTCGGTCGCACCGCACGCGAGCGCCTCGCGGTGCGCCGCATCGACGTCGGGGACGTAAACGTAGATCGACGCTTTCGTCGCGCCGGACGGAGGCGCTTCGGAGAGCTCGAGCACGACGATCGAATCGTCGACGCACGCCTCGATATGACTTCCGCCGTGCGCGTACTCGACGCGTGCCACGATCTCGGCGCCGAGCGCGCGCGTCAAGAGATCGAGCGAATCCCGACGTCCGTACAGATACGGCCGTACCGCGCAACGACCGAGGTGAACGTATCGACGCGTCCCCGTGTGCTCCATAAAATCATCATGACATCGGTCGGCGTCCCGCGCAAGGCGGCGATCCGGCCGCAATCGATCGAGGCGCGGAGCGTCGGCCGCGCGGTCGCGCGTCGTGTTCCGAATACGTAAAGATCGCCGGGCGCGCACCGTTCCCGGCCCGACCTTCGTTTCCCGATCGTCGTGAACAGCCATCGTCGCCGCCGAATCCTCGCCGCCCTCAGCGCGGCCGCGTTTTCGTTGCTCTCCGTTCCCGCGAACGTCGCGGGCGCCCGTGCGCTAACGCCGGCACTCTCGGAAATCCCGAGCGTCCTCGTCGTCGGCGGGACGCCCGCGGGCGTCGCGGCGGCGGTGACCGCGGCGCGTTGCGGCGCGCGCGTGACGCTCGTGAGCGCGAGCGGCGATCTCGGCGGAACGCTCACCGACGCGATGATGGATCAGTGGGATCTCAACCTCGCGCCCGACGGCGCGCGGATCCAACACGGCATCTTCGACGAGATCTACGCGCGTCTCGGCGACGCGTTCACGCCGGAATCGGCGAGCCGCACGTTCGCCGCGATGGTCGCGGCCGAACCGTCGATCCGCGTGCGCTACGACGACGCGGCCGTCGGCGTCGACACGACCTCGGAACCGGACGGTCGGCGCGTCGACGGCGTGACGTTTCGCGACGCGCGGACGGACGCGCTGGAAACGATCCGCGCGCCGTACGTGATCGACGCGACGGATTCCGGCGACGTCGCGGTGCTCGCCGGCGCGCGATACGACGTCGGCCGCCAAGACAGCGGCATCGACGAACGGATGCAGGCGGTGACGGAGATGTACGCGATGTCGGGCGTCAACTGGGCGGCGCTCGCGGCGACGTACGACGCGCGTCGGTACGGCGCGGGCGGCGTCGTGGGCAGACGCGCCTGGGGCTACGCGCGACTCTTGCGCGCCTATCGGCCGGGCTCGCCGGACGTCGTCGTCCGCGATCTCAACCTCGGACTGCTTCCCGACGGCGACGTGACCGTCAACGCGATCGACGTGTGCGGCGTCGACGCCCTCGAACCGGCGCAACTCGCGCTCGCGAAGGCGCGCACGGAGGCGGAGGCGCCGCGGCTCCTCGCGTTCTTGCGCCCGCGCCTGCCGGGCTTGCGCGACGCGCGGATCGCCGCGTTCGCGCCCGAGGTCTACGTGCGTGAGACGCGTCACATCGCGGGCGTCGAGCGGCTCACGACGCACGACGTGTGGGCTGGAAGCATCCCGGCCGACAGCATCGGACTCTCGTCGTATCCGATCGACCTCCATCCCGTGGACCCGACGGACGAACCGGCGTACGCGCCGGAGCGGCACGTCTACGGCATCCCGTTCGGCGCGCTCGTCCCCAAGGGTCTGACGAACCTCTTACTCGCGAGCCCCGCGATCTCGGCGTCGCATCTCGCGTCGGGGAGCGCGCGCGTCATCCCGACGACGATCGAGGAAGGCGAGGCGTGCGCGCTCGCGATCGTCGCGACCGGTTCGGCGGCGTTCGATTTCGCCTCCGCCGCCCGCGCGGGGACGTTCCTCGCGACGATGCGTCGCGATCTCGCGCGAGAGGATGCCGCGCACGCGACGATGCTCCGAACGTAGGCCCGACGCCGCGCTTGCGGCGCGTCGCGTCGTTACCGCACGGCGCGCGAGCACCGAAAATCGGGAAGGTCTCGGCGCGCGAGCGGAGGGATTGTGTTCCGAACCAATCGACGAAACGGGAGCGCCGTTGCTTTCACCTATCGCTCGGGAGCGGTCGAGATTCATCGGGCGCGACGCGCAGCTCGACGCGCTCGACGCGATGCGAAACGACCTCGACCGTGGCCGTGGCGCCGTCGCGCTGCTCGGCGGACCGGCCGGTATCGGAAAATCGCGACTCGTCACCGAGTTCTGCGCGCGGCTGCGCGTTCGGCGCCAACCCCTCCTCGTGCGCGTCGAGTGCGTGGCGGCGGGAGCGTCCACGTTCGCGCCGATTCGAGCGCTCGTCCGCGAACTCGACCGAAGCGACGCGGCGCCGCTCCACGCCCTCGCCGAAGACGTCTCGGAACGCGAGCAGTTCTACGACGCGCTCGAGCGTCGGCTCGTCGTCGCCGCGAAACGACGGCCGCTCGTGGCGTGCATCGAGGACCTGCACTGGGCGGATTCGGCGACGTTACATTTTCTCGCGTATCTCGCGCCGCATCTCGAGTCCGAGCGGATCGCGATCGTGGCGACCTACCGCGACGACGAACTCGAGACCGATGCGGCGCTCGCGCGCGCGTTCATGCAGATCGCGCGCGCTCCGACGACCCGGCGCATCCCCGTTCCGCCGCTCCGCGACGCCGACATCCGCGCGTTACTCGACGATGCGTTGAACGGCAACGACGCCGACGTCGAAGCGGCGAAACGCCGCATCGTGGCGCGGGTCGACGGAAACCCGTTCTACGCGGAAGAGTTACTGACGGCGAGCCTCGGCGGAGCGGAGGCGTCGTCGTTGCCGCTATCGATACGCAGCTCCGTGCTCGCGCGCTTCGACGGGCTCCGCGCGACGACGCAAGACGTCCTCCGGCACGCCGCGCTTCTCGGCCGCCGATTCGATCCGAACGTGCTCGCCGCGATCCTCGAACGCGACCGCGAGCCGATCGCGGACGCCTTGCGCGAAGCGCGCGCGCGCTATCTCATCCACGAAGCCGCGCGGGGCGACGCCGGGTTCGTGTTCCGACACGCGCTCACGCAAGAAGCGATCGCGGCGCAATTTTTGGAGTTCGAGGCGCGGCCGATCCACGCGCGGGTGGCGCGCCTCTTGGAATCGTTTCCGGACGCGAACGAACGACTCGGAGAGATCGCGTATCACTGGTGGAGGGCGAACGACGGCCCGCGGACGATCGTCGCGAGCGAGGCGGCGGGCGCCGAGGCGACGACGATCCACGCGCACGACGCCGCGGCATCGTACTTCGAGCGCGCGCTCGCGTTCGCGAGCGACGACGACGACCGCTTGCGACTGAGCGCGCGCGCGGCCGCGTCCGCTTCGGCGAACGGCGACCACGTCCGCGCGATCGCCCTTTTCGAACGCGCGCTCGCCCTCGCACTCTCCCGCCGCGATTTCGAACTCGCGTGCGAATTTCTCCGTAAGATCGCGGGCCGGCTCACCTACGACGGTCGCGAGACGGAGGCGTCCGCGCGGATCGAAGCGTTCCTCGACGTCCATCGGCGCGACCTCACCGAACGCGACGCGCTCGTGCTCGAAGGTCAGACGATTCTCTGCCTGCTCGGGAACGGCGGCGCGCGCGGATGGCTCGACCGTTTGCGGGCGAGCGAATGCTACGCGACCGCCGTCCCGCGCGACGCGCGGGTGCTCGACGATCTCGCGCTCAACGCCTGCGCGTACGTCGGAGACGTTTCGGGCTGGAAGGCGTCGGTCCGACGCCTCGAAGCCGCCTTCGAGAATCCGCTAACGCACGGCGACGTGCTCTCGACCGCCGCGATCGCGGTGTGCGCGGGCTTCGACGGAACCGACGCGGGCGCGCACGAGCGACTCGAACGAACGATCGCGATGCTCGGCGAACACGGCCTGCAGAGCATGCAGAAGTACATCCACGTCGCGGTGGCCTTCGAGCGGTATCTGCGCGGCGACGTGCGCGCGGCGCAGCGCGCCGCGCGCTCCGCGCTCGGGGACGTGTACGATCGGCACCAGCGCATGAACGTCGCGCTCGCGGGTGCGTCGATCGGTCTCGCGACGGACGACGCGGAACTCGTCGGGCTCGCGACGGACGAACGCATCCTCGCGATGTGGCGTCGCGTCGATCGCTCGCATCGGACGGCGCTCTCCGCGACGGGCATCGCCGAGTATCTCGTCGCGCGGGGACGCACGAGCGACGCCGTGACGTTGCTCGAACGTGCCGTCGAGTCGCTCGAAACGATCTTCGCGACGCAACTGATCCTGCCGCTCGCCGCGCGATACGTGCGCTCGACGAGAGCGCGCGCGAGGATCGCCGACCTCCTCGGCGCGGCCTACGCCGACGACCGCGCCGCGCGGGCGACGCGCGCGATGGTGACGGCGACGTTCGCCGCCCGCGACGGCGACCTCGATGCGCCCGAACGCATCCGCGAGGCGGTCGAACGCTACCGCGAACTCGACTGGCCCCTGCTCCGCGCGCGGGCCGAGACGATCGCGCGCGACGTGGCGCAGGATCGGTTGGGCGTGAGCCCGCCGCGCCCGCGCACCTCGCGCGCGTCCGCGGCGTCGGAACCGCGCCTCTCGCAGCGCGAGCGTACGATCGCGGAACTCGTCGCGGCCGGCCACGGCAACCTCGAGATCGCGACCCGGCTCGGCATCAGCGTCAAGACGGTCGAGGCGCACCTCACCCGCGCCTTCGAGAAGCTCGACTTCCGTTCGCGCGCGCAACTCGCCGTCTACATCGCGAGCGCCGACGAAGCGACGCGAACGATCGATCCGTTTCCTTAGAGCTGGCGAGCCGCCGAGCCGGAGAGCCCCTCCGGAGAGCCGGACCGCGTCTTCGTCGAACGAGCGTGC
>CAZZXB010000128.1:0-7679 GCA_964658025.1 uncultured Janthinobacterium sp. | reverse complement strand
CGCGCGACGGATCGTCGGGTTCGTTCGCGACGGATCCGAACTCGACGTCGCGCGGCGCGATCTCGCGCGATGCGAGGAGCGACTGCGCGTGCTGACCGATTCGATCCCCGGCATCGTGTGGACCGCGACGCCGGAGGGGTCGCTCGATTTCGTCTCGCTCTCGAAGGTCGCGGCACGGATGCCCGGCGCGGAGGCGCTTCTCGGCGACGGTTGGCGCGCGACGTTGCATCCGGACGACCTCGCGCGCGTCACCGAGCGATGGACGGCGTCGCTCGAGAGCGGGGATCCCTACGAGGTGTCGGCCCGGTACCGCACGCGCGACGGGAGGTACCGCTGGCAACTCGCGCGCGCGCTCCCGCTCGCCGACGGCGGACGCGTCGTCCGCTGGCTCGGCGTGACGGTGGACGTCGACGACCGCCACCGCGCGGACGAAGCGCGCGAGCAATTCGTCCGCTTCGCGCACGCGAGCGACGATCTCATCGCGATCGTCGACACGGACGATCGCGTCTCGTTCCTCAACGCGGCCGGGCACGCGATGCTCGGGCTGGAAGCGCGGTCTCCGGCGCGCGCGCTCGGACTCGTCGACCTCTTCGCCGCGAAGGATCGCGCCTGCGTTCGCGATCGTCTGCGCGGCGGCGTGCTCGCCGAAGGTCGCTACGTCGGCGAACTCGGCTTGTCCGGCGACGCGGCGGTGGCGCCGATCCCCGTCTCGGTGAACGCGTTCGCCCTTCACGACGACGTCGGCGTCGTGACCGGCACGGCGATCGTCGCGCGAGATCTCCGCGCCCGTCGTCGTCTCGAGAGCGGGATCCGCGCGCTCGCCGAAATGGGCGCCGCGTCGGACGGGTCGCTCGACTTCGCGGGCGCCGTCCGCAACGTCGTCGAGGCCGTCGCGACGAGCTTCGCGACGTACTGTTCGGTCGACACCGTGCTCGACGACGGCACGATCCGCAGCGTCGTCGCGACGCGACGCGACGCGGAACTGCTCGGCAAGATCTCGCGCGTCGCGCAGGTACGCAATCTCGACCCCGGACATCCGATCGAGGCGGCCGTCCGCCGCGGCGAAGCGACCTTACTCGAGACGTTGCCGCCGGATTGGTACGAGCGATCGGGATTCTACGACGACGTGCGCGCCGAACTCGCGCGTCTCGACGTGCGCTCCGCGTTATTCGTTCCGATCCGTTCCGCCGCCGGGAACGTCTACGGATCGCTGTCGTGTTCGCTCGACGGGAACGACGAACGCGGGTCCTATACCATCGAGGACCTGCAATTCGCCGAGCAGATCGCGGCGCGGGCGGGCGTGGCCTTCGACCGCGCGCTCGCGTACGAACGCGAGCGTCGCATCGCCGTCACGCTTCAAGAGGCATCGCTGCCGCGGGCGTTGCCCGCGCTCGAATGGCTCTCGCTCTCCGCGGAATACCGCCCGGGGAGTCGCGAAGCGCAGATCGGCGGCGATTGGTACGACGCGTTCGTGATCGAGGACGGTCGCGTCGTCGTCACCCTCGGCGACGTCGTCGGTCACGGGCTCGAAGCCGCCGTCACGATGGGTCGCATCCGTCAGGCGATGCACGCGGTCGCGATGGTCGTGCCGGAACCCCTGGCGATGATCGAGGCGGCGAATCGCACCGTCCGCTCCGAATCGCCCGACTCGTTCGCGACGGCCATCGCGGGGATTTTCGACGTCGAGCGGCGCGCGTTCACCTTCGCGTCGGCCGGCCATCCGGCGCCGTTCGTACGCGCACCGGACGGCGACGTGAGCGAATACGAGGCGCCGGGAACGTTACTCGGGATGCCGTCGCGCGCGAATCCGAGGACGACGACGATTCCGTGTCCCGAAGGTACGGCGCTCGTGTTTTTCACGGACGGCCTGACCGAAGCGACCCGCGACGTCGACGTCGGGAATCGCCGCTTGCGCGCCGCGCTCGCGGACGAGCGCGTCGCGTTCGCGGAAAATCCCGCCCGCGCGATCGTCGATCGCGTGCTCGACGGGCGCGCCGCACCCGACGACGTCGCGGTCCTCGTCGCCGCGATCTCCCGGGCCGATCGGCCGATCGCCCCGGGCGCGCTGCATTCGGACGACGCCGGCTCGTCGGGCGAGCGCGGTTAGATCGCGGCGAGCGGTTCCGTCTCGAGCGCGATCCGTTCCGTCGTATAGCGCAACAGCATCTCGACGGCATCGTTCACGGAGAGTTCGACCGTGTCGATCGTGAGGTCCGGCGCGTCGGGCACTTCGTACGTCCCGTCGGTTCCGCTGAAATCCGTCAGTTCGCCCGCGCGCGCCCTCGCGTAATGACCCTTCGGATCGCGCGCCTCGCGTGCTTCGGCATCGGCCTTGACGTAGATTTCGTGAAACGCGGTCCCCGCGGCGCGCCGCGCGAGCGCGCGGCCCTCGCGCTGCGGTGAGATGAACGCCGCGATCGCGACGATTCCGGCGTCGGCGAAGAGCGCCGCCGTCTCGCCGACGCGACGGACGTTCTCGCGTCGATCCTCGGCGGAGAATCCGAGATCGCTCGAGAGGCCGGCGCGCACGTTGTCGCCGTCGAGGACGTAGGTCTGCACGCCGCGATCGAAGAGGCGACGTTCGAGCGCCATCGCGATCGTCGATTTTCCCGACGCGGGGAGACCCGTCAACCAGAGCACCGCGCCGCGATGCCCGTTGCGGAACGCCCGCGCGTCGCCGTCGACGTCGTGTCCGACCGGGACGAGATTCCGATCGTCCGCCCGCGCGACGACGTCGAGGATCGTGCCGCCGGCGACGACGTCGAGGGCGTCGATGAGGATGAATCGACCGAGTCCGGGATGGTGCGCGACGGGGTCGAGCGCGAGCACTTCGCGACTGCGGAGGACGACCTCCGCGACGTCGTTGGTTCGGGCACGATCGCCGTCGCCCGCGGCGAGCGTCGCCATGTCGACGACGCGCGAGAACGTCTCGACGTCGACGTTCGCGACGCGCGTTCCGACGCGCATCCGCAAGCGATCGCCGACGCGTAGTTCCCGCCGCCCGAGCCAGAGGAGTCGCACGCGGAATCGCGTTCCGGGCGTCGGGATCGAGCGCGGATCGCTGACGATATCGCCGCGCTCGATGAAGAGCGGGGCGTCGAGCGTGAAGCCGATCGATTCGCCCGCGCGCACCGCGCCCCGCGGGACGACGGGCCAGCTCTCGAGCGTCTTCACGCGCGCGCGCCGCGCCCCCGGCGATAACACGACCTCGTCTCCGACGCGGAGCGATCCGGCTTCGATCCGACCGACGACGATGCGCTCGAGATCGCGACGGACGACGCCTTGCACGGCGAGGCGGAATCGATCGGCGTCTTCGCGACGTACCGCTCGGACCTCGCGAAGCGCCGTGACGATCGACGGGCCCGCGTACCACGGCATCGCCTCGCCGTCCGCACGCGCCACGTTCGCGCCGTCGCGCGCCGCGATCGGGACGAAGGCGATCGGCGCGATGCCGATCCGGTCGAGCAACGTGCCGAGTTCGGCGCGGATCGCTTCGAAGCGCGTCTGGGCATAGGCGACGCGATCCATCTTGTTGATCGCGACGATCACCTGGCGCACGCCGATGAGTTCGAGGAGGAGCGCGTGTCGGCGCGTCTGTTCGCCGACGCCCTCCGCCGCGTCGACGACGAGCAGCGCCGCGTCCGCATCGGAGGCGCCCGTCACCATGTTACGGATGAATTCTTCGTGACCGGGGGCGTCGATGAGCACGATCTCGCGATCGTCGAGACGTAACCAGATGCGCGTCGTGTCGATCGTGATCGCTTGATCGCGTTCGCTCTGCAACGCGTCGAGCACGAACGACCATTCGAACGCGACGCCGCGTCGCTCGCTCGCCGCGCGGAGTTCGGCGAGTTTGCCGTCGGGGAGATTTCCCGTGTCGTGGAGCAGGCGCCCGATGAGCGTGGATTTGCCGTGGTCGACGTGTCCCACCGTGACCACGCGGACCTGCGGTAACGCGCCGTGCGGCGCGATCGTCGCCATCACATGTACCCTCCGGTACGGAGCCGTTCGAACGCGTCCTCGCTCTCGTGGTCCATCACGCGACCCGCACGTTCCGGTGCCTTCGTCGTCGCGAGCTCTTCGATGATCTCGTCGATCGTCGCCGCGTTCGATTCGATCGGGACCGTGATGTTTTTCTCGCCGAGCGAACGGTATCGTTTGCCGTCTCGTGCGAGATAGAGCGGGACGATCGGAATGTTCTCGCGCTGCGTGTAACGCCAGATGTCGACCTCGGTCCAATGCAACAGCGGATGGATGCGGAGGTGCGCGCCGTCGGGGATGTCGGTGTGATAGACGTCCCAGAGTTCGGGCGGTTGGCGGACGACGTCCCACGATCCGTCGGCGGCACGCGGACTGAACGTCCGTTCCTTCGCGCGCGTCGCCTGTTCGTCGCGGCGGATACCGGCGATGATCCCGCGATACTTGTGCCGCTCCACGAGCGCGCGCAGGCCCATCGTCTTACGCGCCGCGGCGCGCGTCGCGGGCGGCAAGGTCTGATCGACGGCCGATTCGGGAGGGCAATCCTCGTTCGCGAGATCGAGATGCCACGCGTCCGTGAGCTCGTCGCGGAATCGGTAGACCTCGGGGAGTTCCATACCCGTGTCGAGCAGGACGACCGGAAACGGAACGGTCCCGAAAAACGCCTTGCGCGCGAGCCACAAGAGCGCCGTCGAGTCCTTGCCCATCGACCAGAGCATGCACAGCGGCGACACGCGGAAGTAGGCTTCGCGCAGGATCGCGATCGATCGCGCTTCGAGCTCGTCGAGGAGGTCCATCGAGGTTGGGTGACCTGCGACGCGAGGCGACGGTTGCGCCGCGGGACGAACAATCGCGTCTCGCCTCGCAACCCTGAGCCGAACCGCGGCGTTGCGGACGCAGGATGGATGTACGATTCACCGCCGCCGGGCTCGTCGTGGGCACGTTCGTCGGGCTCTCCGGAGTCGGGGGCAGCGCGATCCTCGCGCCGTTACTGATTCTCTTCCTCGGCGTCAAGCCGAGCATCGCGGTCGGGACCGACCTGCTCTACAGCGTGCCGACGAAGATCCTGGCGCTCGCGCTCCACGCGCGCAATCGGACCGTCGATTGGGGCGTGACCGGCTTCCTGCTCCTCGGCGGCGTCCCCGGCGCGCTCGCGGGACTCGGCGCGTTCGCGAACCTGCGCGCCCGTATGCCGGAGGCGAAGCTCGAAGCGATCCTGCGGCACGGAATCGGGGTCGCGATCCTCCTCGCCTGCGTCGGCGTCGTCGCCACCTGGATCGCGCGCGGCAGGCGCGCGACGCCGGCCGCGGCGGAATTGACCGCCCCGTTCCGACCGGCGGTCGTCGCGATCGGCGCGATCGTCGGATTTCTCGTCGCGCTCACGTCCGTCGGAAGCGGGTCGGTCACGCTGCCGCTCCTGCTCTTCGCCCTGCCGGGGCTCGCGATCCGCCGCCTGATCGGCTCGGAGATCGCCTTCGCGGCGTTCCTCGTTCCGCTCGCGGCCGCGGGTCACGCGTCGTTCGGAAACGTGTCGTGGGGTATCGTTCTCGCGCTCGTCGTCGGCGCGCTTCCGGGCGTCTATCTCGGGAGTCGGCTCGTCGTGCTCGGCGGCGAAGGCTGGCTCCGCCCGGTCGTCGTCGGCGTCCTCGCGTTCGCGGGATCGCGACTCGTATGAGCGCGCTCGCGGATCGCACGTCGCGCGCCGAGACGTTGTTGCGCGACGAGCTCGCGCGGTACGCCGGAAAGATCGCGCTCGCGTGTTCGTTCGGCGGTCCGACCGGGATGGTGCTCCTCGATCTCGTCGCGCGCATCGATCGCACGACGCCCGTGTACTTCCTCGATACGGGATTATTGTTCGAGGAGACGTACGCGCTCGTCGAGCGCGTCCGGACGAAATACGGCATCGAACCCGTCGCGGTGCGCGCGGAACTCGACGTCGCCGCGCAAGCCGCGGCGTTCGGCGACGAGCTCTGGGCGCGCGATCCGGACGCCTGTTGCGCGATCCGTAAGGTCGAGCCGCAGCGGCGCTATCTCGCGGGTTTCGACGCGTGGATCACGGGATTACGGCGCGATCAGGCGCGCACGCGCGCGCACGTCGAGATCGTGGCGCGCGACGACGTCGCGGGCGGATTGACGAAGATCGCACCGCTCGCCGAGTGGTCGGAGGCCGACGTGTGGTCGTACGTGTTGACGAACGACGTTCCGTACAATCCGCTCAACGATCGCGGCTATCCGAGCGTCGGTTGCACGCATTGCACGCGCGCGGTCGTCGCGGGCGAGGACGCGCGCGCGGGTCGTTGGAGCGGATTCGACAAAGTCGAGTGCGGCTTGCACGAACGCGCCTGACCCGCCGCGCGACCGCCGATCGCAAACGAGGCCCTCGCTTCTCCGAGGGCCTCGTTCGATTCGACGCGACGTTAGTGCTGGCCGACGAGATCGAAGTCGGGTTTGTGGTCGTTCCAGTACAGATAGTCGATCTCGGAGGGGAAGTAGTGGAAGAACTGCGACCAGCGAGTCGAGACCGAACAGTCGACGTTATCGTCGGAGACGACTTGTTCGAACGGTCCCCAGTGCGTCGCGCCGGCCGGGAGGTGCATGCGGTCGATGTTATCGCCGTGGCCGGCGAAGGTCCCGATCGGCGTTCCGTGTCCGTAGATGTACACGCCGCCCGATCCGTCGGGTCCGAGCGACGGGTCGTGCGTCCGCTGCGCCGGAGGTTGGCGGTCGCCCTTCCACGTCGTGTAATCCGACGAGTACCAATAGCGGATCGTGTCCGTGTCGTCGACGTACGTGAGGTGCGCGGTGCCGTCGCTCGTGACCATCATCGACGGCCCCTGATCGATCGTCGTCTGCGCGTAACCGGCGTGCGCCTGATAGTTCTGATCGAGGACCTGCACGGACGGCATCCAGGAGCCGCCACGCATCGCGCGGACGTGGACCTTCCCGTCGGGATTATTGTATTGCGTGATCTCGTCGCCCGTGATCCACGAGACCAGGAGCGTGCCGTCGGGCGCGAACGCCATGGTCGGATGGAGGTTGTAGAGCCGACCCGTTAGCGGCGTGTCGTCGATCTGCACGCGCGGCGTCCACGCGCCGCCGAGGTGCGCGCTGTAGCCGATGTGCTTGTGTCCCTGCGCTTCGAACGACCAGATCACGTGCGGCGTCCCCGACGCGTCCACGGCGATCGCCGTACCCTCGCGGCCCTGCGTGAGCGGACCGCTCGGACCCGAGAGTTGCGTCGCCTTCCCCCAGAGGTTCGTGTGCGTGTCGAAGGTCGTGACGAACGAACCCTCGCCGCGCGTGTTGTACGCGACCCAGATCGTACCGTTGCCGTCGATCGCGAGGGCCGAGGTTCCGACGTTGTCGCCCGCGCCCGCTTGCGGATGGTGCGCGGCGTCGGCTTCGAAGAAGCCCGTCGCCGTCCCCGGGTGCGTCGAAACGTACATCGGTAAACGATTGCCGTAGCAATTCGGGTAGCCGTTACACGTCGGCGTCGACACGTACATGACGTTCGAGCTCGTGCGGACGAGTTGGTGCGGGGAGACGTCGGAGAAGCCGTCGCCGACGATGACCTGGCCCGCGGTGAGCGGGGTCTTGATGGCGATCGGCGTCGGCGCGGCCGTCGGAACGCCCGTCGGAACCGGGGTCGGTTTCGCCGTGGGTTTCGCCGTCGGTTTGGCGGTCGGGGTCGCCGTCGGCTT
>CAZZXB010000127.1:0-7741 GCA_964658025.1 uncultured Janthinobacterium sp. | reverse complement strand
CGGCGGGGACGCTTCGGGGACGCGCGTGCGGCATGCTCGTCGCATGAAACATCTCATCGCGTATCTCTCGCTCGCCGCGCTCGTCGCAGGCTGTTCGTCGTCGACCGGTGCGCCCCCAGCACCGAGCGTCGGCGAGACGTCGAACGGTTCCACGCGACCGCTCGGCGACGGCAGCGCGACCTCGTGGGTGAAAACCGATGCATCGGGTGCGCCCGCGTCGATGGGCGTCACGTTCGGCGACGCGGCGCTGACCGGCCTCGGCGACGTCGCGAGCATGACCGTGTTGCCGTTGCCGTCGGTCCCGAATCTTCCGTTCGATACCGTCGTGATCAATTGGAACCCGCAGGGCCACCCGCCCGCCGGAATCTACACGGTGCCGCACTTCGACGTCCATTTCTACGAGATCGACGAGGCGACGCGCATGGCGATTTCCCCCACGTCGCCGCAAGCGAAGGTTCCCGTGCCCCCGAGCCTCGTGGCGGCCGGTTACGTGGCCGATCCGGGCGGCGTCGTCCCGGAGATGGGCCTGCACTATCTCCCGAGCTTCGCGCCCGAGTTTCACGGCGAGCCGTTCACCGCGACGTCCATCTACGGCTTCTGGGACGGACACGACGACTTCACGGAAGCGATGGTGGCGCGGTCCTACTTGCAGACGCACCCGAGCTATGCGACGACGCTCCGCGTTCCCCCGGCCTACGACCGGAGCGGCTACCTTCCGACCTCGTGGCATCTCTCGTACGACGCGTCCGCGAAACGATTCACGATCGCGATGGACGGCTTCGTGAGGCACTAGCGCGCCTCGGCCGAGCCCGCGGGCCGAACGGACGCGGCTCGGTCGCGGAGACGCACGGTCCGCGCCGCTCGACGATCGCGTGTAACCGCGGTCACCACGCGACGCGTGCGAGGAAGCGTACGATGGTGCGGCTAGCGAAGGGAATCTCATGATCGCGAATTATCTGCTCATGGCTCTGTTTTTCGGCGTGATCGCCGCGGTGCCGATCGCGTGGTTCGTCATCGGGATCAAGACGTACGGCACCGGGGACTACCACCAGCCCTGAGGTCCGCGCGCACTAGGGGCCGCGGCGCGGAACGCTAATTCCGTCTGATCGTGCGCACCGATGATCGAACGCCGCCGCGTGCGGAGCTCCCGAAGCACTACGATCCCGCAACCGTCGAAGCCGCGCGCTACGCCGCGTGGCTCGCGGACGGCGTCTTCCACGAGGAACCCGATCCCGCGCGGCCGCCCTTCGTCATCTCGATGCCGCCGCCGAACATCACCGGCCGCGCGCATCTCGGTCACGCGTCGACGTACACCGCGATGGACGCGCTCACGCGTTACCATCGCATGCTCGGCGAGAACGCGACGTGGTTGCCGGGTCAGGATCACGCGGCGATCGCCACCGAGGCCGTGCTCGTGCGCGAGCTCGCCAAGGAAAACCTCTCCCGCGAATCGCTCGGGCGCGAGGCGTATCTCGAACGCGCGTGGGCGTGGCGTGAGGAGTACGGCGACGCGATCTACGAATCGTTCCGCGCGCTCGGCTTCGGGCCCGATTGGGAACGCGATCGTTTTACGATGGATCCGGGGCTCTCCGCCGCGGTCGCGCGCGTGTTCGTCGCGCTCTATCGCCGCGGGCTGATCTATCGCGGCAACCGGCTGGTGAACTGGGATCCCGTCTCGCAATCGACGCTCTCCGACGCCGAAGTCGACGACGTCGAACGCGACGGGTTCCTCTGGCAGATCCGATACGGCTCGGAGGACGGGACGTTCGCGATCGAGATCGCGACGACGCGTCCCGAGACGATGTTCGGCGACACGGGGATCGCCGTCCATCCGGACGACGAGCGCTACGCGCATCTCGTCGGCAAGCGCGTCGTCGTGCCGCTCTGCGGTCGCTCGATTCCGATCGTCGCCGACGCCGCGATCGAACGCGATTTCGGCACGGGCGCGCTCAAGGTGACGCCCGGTCACGATCCGCTCGACGCGGAGATCGGCGCGCGCCACGGCCTCGAAGCGATCTCGGTGATCGACGTGCGCGGCAAGCTCGCGGGCGAGGTGCCCGCGCCGTATCTCGGCGTCGATCGTTTCGAGGCGCGCGCGGCCGTCGTCCGCGATCTCGAGATGACGGGCGCGCTCGTGCGGACCGAAGCGCGCCGCCACAACGTGCCCGTCAGTTCGCGCAGCGGCGCGGTCGTCGAACCGCTTTTATCGCTTCAGTGGTTTTGTAAGATGGACGCACTCGCGGCGCCCGCGCTCGAGGCGTATCGGAGCGGGAAGGTCCGCTTCGTTCCGGAGCGCTTCGGGCGCACGTATGCGTCGTGGCTGGAAAACATCCGCGACTGGAACGTCTCGCGACAGGTGTGGTGGGGCCACCGTCTGCCGGTTTGGTACACGGCCGCGGACGAACCGATCGTCGCCGAGACGGAAGCGGAAGCGCTCGCGATCGCGGAGCGCGATTTCGGAACGACCGACATCCGTCGCGATACCGATACGCTCGACACGTGGTTCTCGAGCGGACTCTGGCCGTTCTCGATCCTCGGTTGGCCCGACCTCACGCCCGAACTCGAACACTGGTATCCGAATCAAGTCCTCGTCACGGGCCGCGAGATCATCTTCCTTTGGGTCGCACGCATGGTGATGCTCGGTCTCGAATTCGTCGGCGACGTGCCCTTTCGCACGGTGTTCGTCGCGCCGCTCGTCTTCGATCTCCAAGGTCGTAAGATGAGTAAGAGCCTCGGCAACGTGATCGATCCGATCGACCTCATCGCGACGTACGGCGCGGATGCGACGCGGTTCGGGATCTTGAGTCAGATGCGGCTCGAGTCGCAGGAATTGCGCTTCGACGAACGCGCGGTCGCGAAGGCGCGCGATTTCAACAACAAACTGTGGAACGCGCTGCGTTACGTGACGAGCCTCCCCGAAGGCTTGCCCCGTGCCGGACGCCTTCCGACGCCCGCCGAGCAGTCCCTCGCCGACGCGTGGATCCTCGCGGGTCTGCGCGAGACGATCGTGCGCGTCTCGGCGGCGCTCGACGCGTTCGAATTCGGCGTGGCGGCCGAGACGTTACTCGATTTCGCGTGGTACCGTTTCTGCGATTGGTATCTCGAATCGTCGAAGGTACCGACGCCGACGCGGGCGACCGTGCTCTCGCAGGTCCTCGGAACGATCGTGCGTCTGTTACATCCGATCGCGCCGTTCGTCTCCGAAGAGATCTGGCAGATCCTGCCGCACGACGGGAAGACGATCGTCACCGCGTCGTGGCCCGATCCGCTCGAGATCGCGATCGATCCCGCGGCGGCCAAACGCTACGATACCGTGCGCGACGTCGTGCGGCGCGTCCGCGATCTGCGCGCCGAGCTCGGTCTCGCACCGCGCGAACGCGTGACGGTCGAGGTTCCGCCGGAACTCGATGCCGACGCGCGCGCGTTACTCGAAACCCTCGCCGTCGCGACGCTCGTCGACGCGCCGGCGCTCGCCGGAGCCGCCGAGCCGCTGGAAGCCGCGGTGCCGCAGGCGCCCGCGGGCGTGTTGCTCGAGCGCTATCGACGCGAGACGAAGCGTCTGGACGCCGAAGTCGAGCGCCTCGAGAAGAAGCTCGGAAACGCGAACTTCGCGAGCAAGGCCGCGCCGGACGTCGTCGCCGCCGAACGAGAGAAACTGCGCGGATACGAAGCCGAGCGGAGCGTCGCGCGCGAGCGCCTGCGCGTCTTGGAAGCTCCCGGCGGCTGAGGTGGACGCGGGCGATCGCCGGAAGGGTCGAAAGGAAGGTTGCGCGGCGGAGAAACGAATGACCGCTGGCGTGAGCAAGTTCCGGTGAAAACGGCGATCGAGACGCAGCGCGAGCGGACGCTGATGAGCGCGCCCGAGATCGAGCGCATCATCGCGCGCATCGCCCATCAGATCGTCGAACCCGACGAAGCACACGCGGGTCTCGTGCTCATCGGAATCCGTCGGGGCGGCGAACAATTCGCGCGCCGGATCGGGGCGAAGATCGAGGAGATCACGGGGACGCGGCCGGGTCTCGGCTTTCTCAACATCAATCTCTATCGCGACGACGACGTCGCGCGCGCGCTTCCCGATTCGGATATCCCGGACGACCTCTCGGGGAAGGTCGTGGTCGTGGTCGACGACGTGCTCTTCACGGGTCGCAGCGTCCGCTCGGCGCTCGACGCGGTGACCGATCTCGGTCGTCCGCGCGTGATCCGTCTCGCGGTGCTCGTCGATCGCGGCTTGCGCGAACTCCCGGTCCAACCCGATTACGTGGGACGCGCGATCCCGTCGAGTCGGCGCGAGTTCATCGACGTGCGGCTCGGTAAGACGTATTCCGAAGACGATCGCGTGACGATCCGAAGCGAGGGCGATGGCGCGTAGCCTGCTCGATCTCGACGATCTCACCCGCGTCGAGATCGAAGCGGTTCTCGCGCGCGCGAACGCGTTTCACGCGACGCCTCCCTCGCGCGAACTCTTGCGCGACGTCTGCGTGGTCAATCTCTTCTTCGAGGCGAGCACGCGGACGTTCACGTCGTTCGCGATCGCGGAACAACGCGTCGGCGCCGACGTCGTCGCGTTACCGCCGGGCTCGTCGAGCCTCGGGAAGGGCGAGACGATCGCCGACACGGCGCTGACGCTCTCCGCGATGGGCGTGCGCGTGATCGTCACGCGTCATCCGGAATCCGGTTTTCCGTACCGTCTCGCCGAGTCGTTCGACGGTCACGTGATCAACGCGGGCGACGGCCGCCACGCGCATCCGACGCAGGCGTTACTCGATCTCCTCACCCTGCAGACCGAATTCGGCGAGATCGCGGGCCTCAAGATCGCGCTCGTCGGCGACATCCTCCACAGCCGCGTCGCGCGCTCGAACGCGATCGGACTCCGCGCGCTCGGCGCGGACGTCGTGCTCGTCGGTCCGCCGACGCTCTTACCCGACGCGATGGCGCGCGCGGGCGTGCGCATCGAGCGCGACCTCGACGCGGTCCTCCCCGAGCTCGACGCGCTCATGCTCTTACGGATCCAGAAAGAGCGGATCGCGTCGGCCGTGCTGCCGGCGCTCGACGACTACGCGCGCAACTATCGACTCGACGCGCGCCGCCTCGCGCGCCTGCGTCCGGGCGCGATCGTCATGCACCCGGGACCCTATAATCGCGGCGTCGAGCTCACGGAAGACGTCTTCGCCTTCCCCGGCTGGCGCTACGCCCAACAGGTCTCGCACGGCGTGTACGTGCGCATGGCGATCCTCGACGCCCTCGTGAACGGATTCGCCGCGTAGACGATTACGCCGAAGGCGCGTTTCGCCGATAGCGTTGCCAGCCGGTCGTTCCGTCGGCGTAGCCGCGGGCGAAGGTCTCGTCGATCCTTCGTTGATCCGTGAAGTCGGCGAACGCGACGGGGAGCGAAGCGGACGGTTGGATGACGAAGAGATCCGCGGCGAAGATGCGCCGACGGAACGCACGTTGCGCGGGCGTCGGAACGAGATCGGAAAACAGGCGCGCGCCTTCGGTTTCGAGCGACGCGCTCCGCAGGGCTTTGTCGAGGATGCGCCGCTGCGCGACGCCGAGGCTCGCCGAGCCGATCTCGGCCGCATTCTTATAGGTTTGATGCGGCGGGGTCGCCGGATCGACGAGGAGCGTATAGACGTTCTTCGCGATCACGCGTGCGACGTCGACGGGCGAGTTGTCGGCGATGCCGCCGTCGACGTACTGCGAGGGGAGCGATCCGAAGTCGAAGACGACCGGATCGAAAAACAACGGGATCGCGGCGGACGCGACGATCGCCCGATGTAAGATGGCGGGCGTCGCTTCGTGCACGCGCGTGTCGCCGCCGACGACCTCGCGCATCGCCGCCTCGCCGCGGTCGCGCGCCGCGGTCGACGGCGAGACGGGCGTGCGGAAGAAGATTTCGGCGCGTTGCTCCGAGAGGTTCGTCGCGGTGAAGACGAACGGGACGAGCGGCATCCGATCGGCGTCCACGATCCGCGCGACGAAGCGCTCGATGTGACCGCGATCGAAGACGCCTTGCACGTTCGACAGAAGTCCCGTGCCGAGCGAGAGCGCCGCATAGAGCCGCGTCAGGACGCCGCTCGAGGGCTCGCCCGCGGGTTGGAAGCGCTTCTTGAGGACGAACAGATCCTCGCTCGCGATCGCGCGCCAGAGCGCGGCGAGAAGCGAGTATTGCGCGGTCGCGACGAACCACGCGTTGATCGAACCGATCGACGTGCCGACGACGGCGTCGATCCCGGGAAGCGCTTCGCCGTCGCGGACACCCGCTTTGTCCGCGAGCGCGGCGATCGCGCCCGCTTGATAGGCGCCGGTCGCGCCGCCGCCGGAGAGGACGAGCGCGCCGTTCGTGCGCGTCTCGGGATCGCCGATCGTCCGTGGCTCGAGCGACGGTGCGGCGTTCGCCGCGCTCGGCGCGCCCGCGACGATGCCGCTCGCGGTCAGGAGGCGCAGGAAGTCCGTTCGGTTGGTCACGTCCGGCGCGGAGTATCTCGGGATGGCGGCATCGCGGCTAGAGCATAGCACACGTTCGGCGACGGCCTTCCGAACGTGCCGACGTGCCGCCCGCGCGTTCTCTCGAACGCGAAGGCGGCGTGCGATCGGGACGTTTAGAGCGCCTGCGCCAAGGCGTATCCCTTCGGCGCGCCGATGCCGGTCACGAGATCGTAACCGCTAACGGCGTTGTACGCCCCGTTCGTCCCCGACGTCACGTCCGTGAAATCCGTATACGAGCCGGATTTGAAGACGCTATACAACGTCGGGTTGAGGAACCCGGACTTCGATCCGTGGAGTTGGTTCGTCTCGGCCACGAACGCGGTGAACTCCGGTGACGACCACGACGTACCGTCGACCTTCTCCGAGCCGCCGTTTTCGTACACGGCGACGCCGACGCCCGGAAGCGAGATGTCCGGATAGTTCCGTCCGGAACTCGTCGTGCCGGCGACGCCCTGTTGGTAACTCGGAAGCGCGAAGATCGTCGAGACGCCGCCGCCGGAGAGGAATCCGTTTCCGGAATCGGAGCCGGCCGCGATGCTCGTGAGCGTGCCGCTCGAATTCTCCGTGAAATTCACCGCACCGACGGCGACGAAGTACGGATCGATCGCGGGCGAACTGGCGCCCGGCGGGTTGTTGCCCGTCGAGCATTCGTCGCTCCCGCTGTCGCCCGACGATGCGGCGAACGTGATGCCTTTCGATGCCGCTTGTTCCGCGATCGTGTTCGTCGTGTTCGTGAAGGTCGTGTCGCTCGTCTCGCATCCGCCGAACGACGAGTTCGCGACGCTCGCGATACCGTCGCTCACCGTCTGGTTGTAGCCGTCCTCGATCGATTGCGACGAGAGATCGGGGAAGTTGTAGACGCGGATGTTCGCTCCGGGTGCGAGACCCGAGACGGTTTCGACGTCGAGTGCCGTTTCGACGTAATCGCCGCTCGAGAGGTTCGCCGCACCGCCGCCGTCGACCGACACGTTCGTGATCGTGCCGGTTTGGGTGACGCCCGCGGCTTTCAAGTAATTCGTGACGTCGCTCTGCGTGATCGGCGTGTCGATCTCGATCGCGACCGTTTGGCCGGCGCCGTTGCAGCCGTGTTGCACGGGGTAATCGAACGCCTTCGCGACGCCCGTCGCGAGGATCCCCGATCCGTTGCTGAGCGGGCCGGAGTCGGGCGCGCTTCCGCTACAGGCCGTTCCGCCGGGGGTCGGCGTCGCGGTCGGTGCGACGGTGGGCGTCGCGGTGGGTTTCGCCGTCGGCGTCG
>CAZZXB010000126.1:0-7829 GCA_964658025.1 uncultured Janthinobacterium sp. | reverse complement strand
CCGGGGCGGAGGTGGTCGATCACGCTCCCGGGCTGGAGCCAATCCTGCTCCGTCATCACGTCCGTCGCGGCGGCGCGGCCGATCGCGTAATACGACGCGAAGTGGAACGGTCCGAAATTCGGGATGATCGGCGGGACGAGCTTGCACGTCGTGAGATCGACGCGGACCGGCGCGAAGAGGTTCGCGTTCTCGGTCGCGCTCTGCGAGCCGTATTGGAACTGGACGATCTGCGCGTCGGCGGCGACGTTGTTGAGCCCCGTCCGGAGTTCCATTCCGGCGTAGCCGTTGACCGGATAGTTCACGGGCGAGAACGCGTACTTGAACGCGACGTCGCCGCACGTCGGCATGTTCGTCACGGGCCCGGGCGTCGCGGTCGGAGCGGGCGACGCGCCGCCGGTCGCGCTCGGCGACGGCGTCGCCGTGTTGCACGACGGCGATTGGAGCGTGTTCATGAGCGCCGTCGCGTCCTGCTGGAACTTCGGAAAGGTCGCGAGGTTGGCGATATCGTTCACGTAGCGCACGTCGGTCGAGTACCGGTTGACCGAACGCATGAACTGATCGTGGAGATCGATGTACGTGCGATTACACGTGCCTTCGGTGACCGAGGAAAACGTCGCTTTGGTCGGATCGAAAGACGCCGTGCAACCGCCCGAGCCGTTCGTCGCGAGCAGCAATCCGTCGAGCAGACGTCGCGTGCGATATTCCTCGACGCCCGTCGCGTAGACCATCTCCATGAGCATGTTCCAACGCTCGGCCTGGATCGAGACGACGGCGGCGGCTGCCGAGTCCGCGGCGTTCTGCGCGCGGATCTGCCAACGGATCGCGTTGCCGTAGTTGAGCGCCATGAGCATGAGCGAGAACGTCGCGATCACGCCGACGATCCACATCGGCAACACCTGGCCGCGTTCGTAGCGACGGTCGTTCACACGCACCCCTTGGACGGATAGAGCGGGTAGGAGCCGGGCGTCCCCGCGCCGAGCGCGTAGCCGGCGGTCACGATGCGATCCCACGAGTAGATCTGTTGGATCGCGTTATCCGCGGCGATGCCTTTTAAGGTTGGCGTGAAGCCCGCGAAATTCGTGAACGAGTTGAAACCGGTTGGCGCTACTTGTAGCGGATAAAGTAAGGGATACTTATAGAGTTCGTTGTAGATCGGATGGTTCGCCACCGAGTCGAAGACGCTGTAGATCTGGGCGAGCGTATCGTAGTCGTCGAAGAAGCTCGCGACGGTCGCGAACGCGCGCTGGTGGCACGCCATCTGCTCGAAGGTGTTCGTTTGGACCAACCCTCCGGCTCCGCCGACGCCGGGCGAGATGTAGCCCCAATTGTTCGATTGCAGGTACGCCGCCGTGCCGAGCGCGATGAAGTCGCCGTCGTACGAGTTGCACGCCGGAAACGGTTGCGCCGTGTTGCAGTGGTGCAGGTAGTCGAGGCTCACGAAGTACGGCGGCGGGTTCTCGCCGTTCTTGAAATAATCGCCCTGATAGTTCGACGATCCCGTGTTCGTGCAGCTCGCGTTACTGTTCGCGACGTTCTCGTGCAATCCGCATTCGAGCCACGACGCGTCGATCGACGTGCTCGCGACGCCGATCGAGTTGCCGAAGAGCCGGAAGATACCGTTCTTCTGCGCGGTCGCGGTCGAGAGCGTCGGTTGCATCATCGAGACGCCGCCGTGACGGTTGAACGGCGAGGCCGCCTGCTCGTTCGCGTCTTGCGCGTTATACCCGTAGTCGACCGGCACCGACGGGCTCGGTGCCGGATTGACGACCGAGACGAGTTCGTTGCGCGCGGGATTGAATTGTTTGAAGATCGCCGACGTGGCGCTCTCGGCGGTGTTGCCGCTGTTCGTTCCGACGGCGGCGAGCCGCGCGTCCATGAACGACGCCGCGTCGGCGGTCGTCTGCAAGAAGCCGATGATCCCGACTTGGATCCCGAACAATAGGATCGTGAGGATCGCTCCCACGACGAGCGCGGTCTCCGTCATCGCGGCCCCGCGTTCGAACCGACGTCGTCTCACGGCGCGACGAGCGAACTGTTCGTCATGTTCGTCTGCGCGCCGTTCGTATTGCTGAAGACGCCGGTGGCGACGGTATTGAACGCGATCATCGTGCCGATCGTCAACACGGACATCACGACGGCGAATTCGGTCAGCGTCGAACCCGACTCGTTATAAACGAGCCGGTGGAGCGTCGTCTTCAGCGACATGCGGCGGTCTTTCTCGGTCGGGGACACGAAGCGCGGATCGCGCGTCGTTTCGAGTGGTCGGTCTCTCGGAAGAACGAATTTACGGAGCGCCGGAGCGAGTGGCGGCGCTCACGCTTTTCGTCCGCGCTACTTCGTGATGATCGTGGGCGTCATCACGAACACGATATCGGTGTCCGTGTGCTGGTACGCCGTGGAGCGGAAGAGTTCGCCGAGGATCGGGATGTCGCCGAGGATCGGGAACTTCTGGATCGTGCGCTGCTCCACGCGGCGGATCAACCCGCCCATGATGATGCTCTCGCCGTTCTGCGTGATCACGTCGGTCGAGAGTTTGCTCGTCTTGAACGCGGGGATCGCGAACCCGTTGAGCGTGACCGCGTTCGCGTAATCGAGATCGGAGATCTCCGGCGCGATCTTCGCTTCCACGCCGCCGTTACCGAGGATCGTCGGGGTGACGTTCATCTGCACGCCGTACTGTTTGTAGTCGACCGAGACCGTGCCGAGCCCGCTCGAGACCGGAATCGGGATCTCGCCGCCGACGAGGAACGTCGCTTCCTGTCCGGGCTGCGCGACGAGATTCGGCGAGGAGAGCAGCTTCGCGTGACCCTCTTGTTCGAGAAGATTGAGCGTCGGCGCGAGCTTGCTGATCCGCGCGAACGGTCCGACCGCGAGCGGGTTGAACGTGTTCTTCGTCGGTCCTTCGAGTAACGAGATCGAGGGGCTCGAGCCGACGGTGTACGGCGCGCCGCCGTCGACGCTGAAGGTGCTCGGGAGCGCGGTTCCCAGACTCAACCCGAGATTGCTCGTCGCGGTCTTGTCGACTTCGAGGACGTAGACTTTGATATCGACCTGACTCGTCGTCTGCACGCCGAGACGGTTCACCACTTTCGCATCGCCGTGGAGGTACGGGCCCGCGAGCGTGCGGACCTGATCGAGGACCTGCTGCTGCTCGCGATCGTCGTGAACGGAGCCCGTCACGACGACGTTTCCGGTCGTATCCATATCGGCGCGGACGTCGCCGCCGCTCGAGAGATGCGCGATACGGCTCTGGAGGTTCCCGAGCGGTTTCGAGATCGTCACCGCGTTGATGATCGGGATGTCGCCGCCGCTGCCGGACGTCGAGATCTTCGTGCCCTTGAACTGCGCGATGACGTCGTTGACGTGGTTGAACGCCGTGATATCGGCGACCGTGCCGCGGACGAAGACGTTGTTGCCGACCGTCTCGACCTGCACGTTCGGTTCGGAGAGCGACGAGCGCACGATCCGCACGAACTCGTCGAGCCCTTGTTCCGTAACGGTGACCTCGTAGATCTTCTCGGTCGTGCCTTCCCAGATGAAGACCGACGTGTGACCCGGCGTCTTGCCGTTGACGATGACGGCGTTGCGACCGATCGGAACGAGACCCGCGATCCGACCGTCGCCGACGGCGAGGCGCGAAACGCCGTCGGCGTGGATGACGATCGAGTGTCCCGTCTGAAGCGAAAGGATGCTCCCGTCGTCCGCGATCGCCGGAAAGGCGGGCGCGGCGAGCGCTCCCATGAGGAGCGCGGGGACGATTCGCCCCGGTAGGCGTGACAGATTCACGGTCGACCTCTAAATTCCGAAGGTCGCAAGTTCGAAAACACTTGCATAGCCCGGTTATCGGAAACTTCCGCATGTACCTGAGCACCGTTCGTTAGGAGACCGCACCAGCGTGAAATTCAAGTTCGTCGCCGCACTCGCGATGGCACCGCTCGTCACGGGCGCGGCGCTCGCGCAGCCGGCACCCGCGCAACCGTTAGCGGTCGTCGCCCATCGTCTCGGCTTCACGTACGCGTATCTGGGACCCGACGACGAAGTCTCGCTAACGGGCCACGGCATCACGGTGCTCGTCCGTCCGGGCGATCCGTTCTTCTCGGTCAACGATCGTCGCGAGCCCGTGCGCGGCGGCGCGCCGCAATACCGCGGCTCCGACGTCTACGTCTCTCCGGCGTTCTACGCGCAACTCTCGTCGATCGAACGCTCCGCCGCGCTCGCGAACGACATGAGTCTCTCGAAGTCGTCGATTTCGGGCGCGGGCCGGATCGATCTCGACACGACGCCCGAAGCGCCGCGTCACGTCGCGAAGCTCGATCTGAGTCCGATGAAGGGGACCGAAGACGTCGTCGTGAGCGGAACGGCGACGCCGGGCGCGCTCGTGACGATCGTGCTCAAGGCGATCGCGGCGCCGCAGCTCCCGACGATCTTCCTCAATCGCTCGTTCACGATCGCGAAGGGCGACGGCACGTTCTCGACGCGGATCTCTACGGCGCCCGAATATTTCAACGGCTCCACGTTCCTCGCCGAAGCGTCCTCCGTCGACGACGCGGCGCCCGTCGTCGCCCAATACGCACCGCCGTTACGTTGACGGTTCTCTTCGCGACGCTCGCGTTCGCCGCGGTCGCGCTCGGAGCGTCGCGCGCGAGCGCGGCGCTCTGTCGCGGCATCGTCGCCTTCGTCGACGGTCCCCGCCCCGGTCGGCCGCGCGCCGATCTCCTCGTCGCGGGCGCGGCGCTCGTGGGCGGCGCGCTCGCCTTCCGTCATCCCGACGCGCGCTCGCTCGCGCTCGGCGCGCTCCTCGTGGCTTCGGTCGTCGCCTGCACCTACTGCGACGTCGCGCGCGGCATCGTGCCGGATTTTTTCACGCTCGTGCCGCTCGCCGTGCTCGGCGCCGCGTGCGCGGTCGAACGCGATGCGTGGCCCGCGCTCGCCGCGCTCGCGGTCGCGGCACCGTTCGCGCTCGTCGCGCTGCTGTCGCGCGGGCGCGGCATGGGCTGGGGCGACGTGAAGTTCGCGGCGCTCGCCGGCGGCGTGCTCGGAATCGAGAGCGCGATCGTCGCCTTCAGCGTCGCGTCGCTCGCCGCCGCCGCGTTCGCCGTCGCGCGCGGACGTCGCGAAGAACCGATCGCGTTCGTCCCGTACTTAGCGGGTTCGGCCGCGGTCGCGCTCGCCGTTGCGGGGAGCGCGGCATGACGCGCTACGCCGCGTTACGGAACGAGCGCGACGGTTCGATCGTCGCCGAACGCGTCGCGCGCGCGGCGAATCCGTGGACGCGACTCGTCGGATTACTCGGACGCGCGACCGTCGCCGCGGACGAAGGTCTCTGGATCGCCGGATGCTCCGCCGTCCACACGATGGGCATGCGCGCCGCGATCGACTGCTACTTCCTCGATCGCGACGATCGCGTGCTCAAGATCGCGCGTGCGGTTCCGCCCGGAAAGCTCGCGGTGACGTGCTCCGGCGCGAGAACGGTGGTCGAGCTCGGCGCGGGCGACCACGATCGCGACATCCGCGCGGGCGACCGACTCGCGCTTTCGTGACCGATCGCGCACGTGCGGTGCGGCGCTTGCCCGCGCGCTAACCGCCCATCCGTTTCGTCCGCGTCCCGCGTTCGGTGAGGTACGCGATCACGACGTCGCGCTTATCGCCTTGGAGCGAGATCGTCCCGTCCTTGACGGTTCCGCCAGTCCCGCAACGTCGCTTCAAGTCGGCCGCGAGCGCGTCGAGCTCGCGGGCGGGGACGCCGTAGACGAGCGTCATCGAACCCGCACGTCGCTTCTCGCATCCGACGCGCACGATGCCGTCGTCCGGCGGATCGTGCTTGCCGGAAGTCGCTCGCGCGCGTTTGCTCGTTTTCACGTCCGGTAACGGGACGGAACCGTCGGTGGAGTAGACGAGTCGTCGATCGTCGCTCATCGTGCTCGGATCGCGGGGCGTCAGTTCGTGCGGAGCGTGCGGCTCTCGGCGAATCGGACGAACGCGTTCACGACGAAACCGAGGAGGACCGCGTCGTCGAAGAATCCGACGATCGGGATGTCGCTCAAGATATCGAGCGGCGAGACGATGAGGACCGCGGCCCCGATCGCCAAAACTTTCGCCCAGAGCGGGACGCCCGCGTCCTTCATGAGCGGGAGCACCCGCGGAACCTGGCGCTGGAGCGTGGTCAACATACGGAGAACGTTCACGGCCCCTAGCATACCCGTTCGTACGGCGTTCCCCACGCGTCCGTCTCGCGGGGTGCGGGCGGGTCATGTGGGTTCGCGGCGACGGCTCGCGCATCGGGACGAACGGCCCATCCGTCAATCCGCGAAATTGTGACGGACGTTGCTTGCGTAGACGTTGTAGACGCCTTGCGTCCGCATCGTCGTTTCATCTTGCTTGGGGGACCTATGCAACTCAAACGCATGGTCGGTTCGCTGTTGGCCGTTACGGCTATCGGTGTATCGGCGACGCTCTATGGACTGCGCGACGTGCGCGCGTCCGATCATCAAGACTCGCCGACCGTCGTCTCGCGCCCGGGCGCCGACATCACGGACGTTTTCGCGTTCCCGTCGACCGATGGTAGCAAGGTCGCGCTCGTCATGGACCTCGTGCCGCTCATTCCCGCGGGCATGTCGTCGAAGTATTCGCTCGATCCGGGCGTTCTCTATTCGTTCAAGATCGCGCACGGCACGGGGCATCAGGAAGACACGGTCTTCCAAGTCGTCCCGCAGGGGACGGGCGCGTCGCAGAAACTCGCGCTCTACACGAACACGGATCCCGGCACGATGGTCGGGACGCAGAACGAGCTCGGGAACTACGTCGGAAGCTATGCGTTCAACTACACGCCCGGGACGCAGTTCTCCGACAACATCAAGGCGTTCACGGGTCCGCGCGCCGATCCGTTCTTCTTCGACCTCTTCCAATTCTTCAAGATCCTTCCCGACCGGTATTACAAAAACGCGCGAACGGGCGACGCGCTCGGAACGTCGATGCCGACGTTCAACGGCTTCCCCGCCGGTACGAAGTCGGGCAAGGGCGGTTATGCGTGCAGCACGACGCCTTCGACGAACGCGCTCACGCAGATCGGCGGCGGCTTCAACGTCGTCTCGATCGTCCTCGAGGTTCCGCGCGCGGACTTCGTCCGCTACGGATTGCCCGTCGCGCATCTCTGGGCGACGACGAGTCTTCCGACGTCGAAACGCGTCGGCGGCAAGGTCGTCTACCAACAGATCGAGTTGCTCTCGCGTCCGGCCGTAAAGGAACTCTTCGAGACCTTCAACGACCACAGCGTCACGAACGTCGCGAGTCCGTACTACGATAAAGCGATCCAGAGCGCGATCCCGTACTTCATGAAGAACGTCGCCGGGCGTAGCCCCGCGATCTCGAACGTCGTTTCGAGCGTGCTCTATCCCAACGAGATCGCGTTCGACGTGTCGCAATCGGGCAAGGCCGCGTATCTCGGCGTCGAGACGGGCGGAGCGACCGGAAGTAAGTTCGGCGGACGCGGTCTGACCGACGACGTCATCGGAACCTCGCTCGGCGTGGTTTTCGGTAACACGATTCCGGCGCTCGGACTCGCGCCCGACGACGGCAAAGAGAACGGCTGTCTCACGAGCGAGCACGTCTCCTCGGGTCAAGGCGGACGGCAGACGCAAACGACCTTCCCCTACGTGACCGCCCCGCACTAACGCGCCGGCGCGAACGCCGCATCGAAAAAGCCCGCACGATCGCTCGTGCGGGCTTTTCAATTTCCGTCGTTCGATCGTCGTCGCCGGCGGTCGGAAAGATCTATCCGATCATCTCGCGCGAGATGACGACGGCCTCGAGGCGGCTCTTCACGCGGAGTT
>CAZZXB010000125.1:0-7853 GCA_964658025.1 uncultured Janthinobacterium sp. | reverse complement strand
TTTCTCTGACTCGGCTGACGGCGTTCGCCGCATTCGCGGTGTCGTCGGCGACGGCGGCAGCGGCGGCCGTTCCCGTGCCGCGTGAACTCGGTTCGTTACGGCCGTACGGCCGTCCGCCGGCATCGCAACAACTCCGCGTGACGCTCGCGTTGCCCCTTCGCAACCGCGCGGAACTCGATCGGTTGATCCGCGTGCAGAGCGATCGGCGCTCGCCCTATTACCATCACTTCCTGACGCCGCGACAGTTCGCGGCGAACTACGGTGCGGACGATCGCACCGTCGCCGCCGCGATCGCCGGATTGCGCGCCCACGGCTTCGTCGTGCGCGGCACGAACGGTCCGCGCACGCTCGTCGCGGCGACCGCGCCGGTCGCGTCGGTCGAGCGCGCCTTCGCGACGTCGCTCGGCCTCTATGCGTTCGCGGGACGCACCGTCTACGCGAATCGCACGGCGGCGACGTTGCCGCCGGATCTAGCCTCGCTCGGAGCGACGGTCGTCGGTCTCGATAACGTGCCGCACGCGCGACCCGCGCACGTCCTCGGTTCGCGCCGCGCGCCGATCGTCGGGCCGGCCGCGCATCGGCGGATGCGTAACGGCGCGCGGCCGTTCTACGCGAGCGGCGCTTCGGGCGGATTCACGCCGAGCGATCTCACGCTGGCCTACGATTATCCGTCGCGCGGTGGCAACACGGGGAGCGGTTCCACGATCGGAATCGTCATCTCGAACGATTATCTCGATAGCGATATCAGCTCGTGGTATTCGAGTTACGGCGTTTCGCGCACGGGCTCGCTCTCGCGCGTCGCGATCGACGGCGGCGGCACGTTCGACGCCTCGCAGAGCGTCGAGGTGACGCTCGACATCGAGCAATCGACATCGCTCGCTCCCGGCGCGAACGAGCTCGTCTACGAAGTGCCGGATCTTTCGAATCAGTCCATTCTCGATGCGTACGACGCCGTGGTGAGCGCGAATTCGGCCGACGTGATCTCCTCGAGCTTCGGCGGGTGCGAGCAAGGCACGAGCGTCGACGGGCCGGAGGACCAAGTCTTCGCGCAGGGCGTCGCGCAAGGTCAGACGTGGTTCGCATCGTCGGGCGATCAGGGTTCGAACTGCTATCCCAGTAACGCCACGGGCGTCAGCATGCCGTCCTCCGATCCCGAGGTCGTCGCGGTCGGCGGAACGACGCTCTCGACCGATGCGTCGGGCAATTACGCGGGCGAATCGGCGTGGTCGGGCTCGGGCGGCGGCGTTTCGAGCGAATGGGCGATTCCGAGCTATCAGCAAGGCGTCGCGGGACTCGCGTCGAGTTCGAATCGCAACGTGCCCGACGTCGCGCTCAACGCCGATCCCAACTCGGGCGACGAGCTGATCTTCCAGGGTTCCGATACGGTCGTCGGCGGCACGAGCGCGTCGTCGCCGGGCGTCGCGGCCGAGTTCGCGAGCATCGTCGCGAGCAAGGGCCGCACGGGGCTCGCCGACACGCGCATCTACCAACTCGGCGGAACGTCTGCGTTCCACGACGTGACGGGCGGCAGTAACGGTGCGTATTCCGCGAAGGCCGGGTACGACGACGTCACGGGCTGGGGCTCGTTCGACGGCGCGGGGTTGCTCGCCGCATACTAGCTCGCGCGATCGCGCGCGAACGCGATGAAGGCCCGGCCGCCGCAATCTCGGCCGGGCTTTCTCGCGTGCGGCGCGTCGCGTCGTTGCGCGATCGCATACGTCCGCGGATGTCGGGTAAGAAGAACGCGTTATCGTACCGTTACACGACATCGCCGTTTGGGCGCTCTGCGCGATCGCCGTCGTCGGCATCCTCGCCCGCCCGTTCGGCATCCCGGAGTGGGTGTGGGCGGTCGGCGGCGCGCTCGGCGTGACGCTCGTCCGACTTCTGCCGCTCCCCGAAGTCGGCGCCGCGATCGCGAAGGGGAGCGACGTCTATCTCTTCCTCGCGGGGATGATGGTGCTCGCGGAATTGGCGCGGCGCGAGGGCGTGTTCGATTGGATCGCGAGCCTCGCCGTGCGCGCGAGTCGCGGTTCGCGCGCTCGCCTGTTCGCGATCGTCTACGGCGTGGGGATCGTCGTGACGGTCGTGCTCTCGAACGACGCGACGGCCGTCGTGCTGACGCCCGCCGTCGCCGCGGCGGTGCGCGCGGCGAAAGTGGAACCGCGACCGTACCTCTTCGCGTGCGCGCTCATCGCCAACGCCGCGAGCTTCGTCCTGCCGATCTCCAATCCGGCGAATCTCGTCGTGTTCGCGGGGACCATCCCGCCGCTCGGCCGCTGGCTCGCGGCGTTTCTCGTGCCGTCGATCTTCGCGATCGCGATCACCTACGTCGTCATGCTGCTCGTGTTCCGGCGCGATCTCGCGGGCGACGTGCGCGCCGACGTCGCGCCGAAAAAACTCGCGCGGGCGGGCGCCGTCACGCTCGGCGGCATCGGACTGACCGCGCTCGCGCTCGTCGTCGCGGCGGGTCTCGGTCGCGATCTCGGCGCGGTAACGGCGATCGCCGGAGCGGTCGTCTTCGTCGCCGTCGCGCTCGTCGACCGCGCGAACGCGCTTCCGGTGTTGCGCTCGGTCTCCTGGAGCGTGTTGCTCTTGGTCGCGGGACTCTTCGTGCTCGTCGCCGCGGCCGAAAAGACGGGACTGCTCGCGGTCACGCGGGCGGGAGCGAACGCGATCGCGGCGCTCGCGCCGCCGCTCGCGGTCGCCGCGGCGGCGTTCTCGGCGGCGCTCGGATCGAATCTGATCAATAACCTTCCCGCGGGGCTCATCGCGGGGTCGACCGTGGCGCAGATCCACGCGAGCGAGATGCTCCGTAGCGCCGTCGCGATCGGGATCGATCTCGGTCCCAACCTCTCGGTCACGGGATCGCTCGCGACGATCCTCTGGTTAGTCGTGTTGCGCCGCGAGAAGATCGAGGTCGACGCGTGGCGGTTCTTACGCGTCGGTGCCGTCGCGATGCCGCCGGCGCTGCTCGCGGCCGTCGAGAGCCTATTGCTGGTGCGACACCCCTAGCATCGCCGTCGCGGGCGGCCCGTTATCTCGGATCGAGATCGCGAAGCGCGTCATTTCGGGAGCGTGGCGAGGAACGCGGTCATCGCGTCGTCGAGCGCTTTCGGTTGGTCGATCATGACGAAGTGCCGCGAGTTTTCGATCGTGACGACCTTCACGTTCGGCGTCCCGGCCATGAGCGCGGCGTAGAATTTGCGATAGATGTCGGCACGCTGGTCGATCGTCTGCGTGGCGGATTCGGGGACCTCGAACGGCATCGGGGTCGTCGATACCGGCGCGATCTCGAGCGTCGGTGCCGTGAGCGTGGGAAGTTGTGGTCGCAAGTCGGCGGCGAATAACGCGGCGGAGTACGTCGCGACCGAGGCCTGATCGCTCTTCGAGGTCAACGTCGCGGTCTGCGCGGCCTGCTTCGGATCGGTCACCATGGTCGCGACGATCGCCCGTTGTCCCGAGAGATATTGCGCGCCGCTCGCGGCGCGGAGCCGATCGGCGAACACGCCCGCCGCGTTTTTACGGTCTGCGGGCGAATATTGCGCGAAGGGCGGATACACGGGCGTCCCGTCGATGGAGACGACGCCGCGGATCGTATCGGAATGTTCGGTACCGTAGCGAAGCGCGAGAAAACCGCCGAGGCTGTGGCCGACGATCACCGGGCGATCGAGTTTTTCGTTCGCGACGAGCGTGGCGATCGAACGATCCGCGGCATCGAGCGGATCGCCGCTCGGCGGCGCCGGAAGGCCGTCGAATCCCGCAAGCGTGACGACGTAGAGCGCGTGCGTCGGCGAGAACGTGCGGATCGCGTCGTCCCACGTCCACGACCCGCAGCTGAGGCCCGGAATGAGGATCATCGCGGGAGATCCCGATCCATAACGCTCGACGCGCATCGTTCCGACGACCGTGACACGATCGGCTTTCGGATGGTCGCTGCCGATCGCGGGCGTGTCGGCCCGAGCCGGAACGAGCGATCCGAGGCAGAGCGCGACGGCGCTCAGGAGTCGGAACGCACGTCGATTCGAATGGTTCATGATCGTCCTTCGCGAGCAACGGCGCTTCGCAATGCGGCTCCAGAATCGAATACGGTAACGTTCCGTGACGGACCGCGGAGGCCTAGCCCGCCCCGCATACTCGGTGCGTTCCGCGAGATGCGGTCGCGCGAACGCGGCCCAAAAAAAAAGAGGCCGGACCGCGCGATCACGGTCCGGCCTTCGCTCGCGTCGCCGCCGATCAGGCGGTGACTTTGTCGCGTTTCCGATTGCGTAAGCGTTCCGTCTCGTCGAGGACGCGTTTGCGGATGCGGATCGACTTCGGCGTGACTTCCACGAGTTCGTCGTCTTCGATGAACTCGATCGCGCGCTCGAGCGACATCTCCTCGGGCGGCGAGAGCTTCGTGCTGTCGTCGGAACCCGACGCGCGCATGTTCGTGAGCTTCTTCGCGCGGACGACGTTGATCGCGATGTCCTTGTCGTCGTTGGCGCGACCGACGATCATGCCTTCGTACACGTCGACGCCTTCGCCGACGAAGAAACGGCCGCGCGCCTCGAGGCCGACCATCGCGTAGGACGTCGTCATCCCGGTCTCGCTCGTCACGAGCGCGCCGACGCTCCGACCCGGGAGTTCGCCGATGAATTCCTGATGGTCGTAGTACGTGTGCGACATGATCGCCGTGCCGCGCGAGAGCGTGAGCAGTTCGCCGCGCAGACCGAAGATCGCGCGCGTCGGCATCGTGTATTCGAGCCGACGCGAATCGCCGACGTTGAACATGTTCGACATCTGCGCCTTGCGCTTCCCGAGCGCCTCGATGACCGAACCCGAATACTCTTCCTGCACGTCGATCACGACGTACTCGACGGGTTCGAGTTTTTTGCCGTCGCGTTCGGTGATGATGACCTGCGGCTTGGAGACCGCGATCTCGTACCCTTCGCGACGCATCGTCTCGATGAGGATCGAGAGATGGAGTTCGCCGCGTCCGCGCACTTCGAACGTGTCGGCGCTCTCGGTATCGGCGACGCGGAGCGCGACGTTCGATTCGAGTTCGCGCATCAAGCGCTCGCGGATCTGACGCGAGGTGAGGAACTTGCCTTCCTTGCCCGCGAACGGCGACGCGTTGACCATGAAGAACATCGAGACGGTCGGTTCGTCGACCGCGACGGCGCGCAGGCCCTCGGGCGCTTGCGCGTCGGCGATCGTGTCGCCGATGTTGAGTCCTTCGATGCCGGAGACGCAGACGATGTCGCCCGCGGCCGCTTCCTCGACTTCGACGCGCTCGAGCCCGGCGAAGGTGAGGAGCTTCGTCAGACGCAGGCCCGTCTCGACTTTCCCCGACCCGTCGACCTTCGCGATCGGGGCGTTGACCTTCGACGAACCGCGGAACACGCGACCGATGCCGATGCGCCCGACGTACTTGTTGTGATCGATCGCCGAGACGAGCATCTGGAACGGACCGTCTTCGGCCGGCGCTTCGGGGACGGCGCGCGCGATCGTCTCGAAGAGGGGCTCGAGCGTCTCCGAGTCGTCCGTGAGGCTGTGCTTCGCGACGCCGGCGCGACCGTTCGTGTACACGACCGGGAATTCGGCCTGTTCGTCGCTCGCGCCGAGCTCGATGAAGAGGTCGAAGACTTCGTTGACGACTTCGCTCGCGCGCGCGTCCTTGCGGTCGATCTTATTGATCGCGACCATGACCTTGAGATCGAGTTCGAGCGCTTTGCGCAGGACGAAACGCGTTTGCGGCATCACGCCCTCGGCCGCATCGACGAGCAGGAGCACGCCCTGAACCATCTGCAACACGCGTTCGACCTCGCCGCCGAAGTCGGCGTGACCCGGCGTATCGACGATGTTGAACTTGATGTCGCCGTGCTTGATCGACGTATTCTTCGCGAGAATCGTGATACCGCGCTCGCGCTCGAGCGGGTTCGAGTCCATCACGCGCGTCGTCGTCGCCTGACCTTCTCGGAAGACGCCGCTCTGCTTGAGCATGGCGTCTACGAGCGTGGTCTTGCCGTGGTCGACGTGGGCGATGATCGCGAGATTACGGATATCCGGACGCGTTTTCACGCGTAAGAGTGTACCACGCGCGAGAAATCCGTCCTAACGCGAAACGAGCAGGCTACCCGCCGAAGCGGCGCTGTCGTTTCGCGTACACACGGAGCGCTTCGCGGAAATGAGTTGCACGAAAATCCGGAAACGTGACGGCCGCGCTCCAGAATTCGGAATACGCGATCTGGAAGAGCAGGAAGTCCGCGACGCGGAGATCGCCTCCGACGCAGATGACGAGATCGGGATCGGGCATGCCCGCCGTATCGAGGTAGCTCGCGATCGTCTCGTCGGAGACGTCGGTCGCCGCGCGACGCCCGGCGCGGACGTCGGTCGCGAGCGCGCGGATCGCGCGGACGAGTTCGCGTCGTCCGTCGTATCGCGACGCCACGTTCAACGTCAGGCCGACGTTCCGCACGGTCGCGCGCGCGATCTCCGCGAGCGGGGCGTCGGGTTCGCCGAGGATGCGGACGCGCACCTCGAGGTCGTCGAGCGTGCGAGCGTGCGACGTAACGAGCCGTCGAAACACGCGTTCGCTCGGATCCTGCACGGAAAGGAACTCGACGCCGAGCGCGGCGGCTTCCGCGACGATCTCCATCATCGCATCCGCGCTCGCGTGCGGGCCGGCGTCGTCGAAGGCGCGCGCATCGACCCGGGCGAGCGAGTCCGGCGTCACGAGCGCGACGTGGCGGGGGATGCTTCCCGGATCCGCCGCGACCGCGCGCGGTCCCGGGCGACGTGCGGCCGACGGAAGCGCGCGCGGTGCCCGATCCATCATGGTTGGGAGGCCAATCGGAGGCCTGGCGTCCGGTTCGGCGACGGCTCGGCTTCGCTGCCGTGGACCGCTCGGACGACCGTCGCGAGTTCGTCGATGTAGGCGAGGAAGCGTTCGCGACCCGACTGCGTGATGCGCACGACCGTCGCCGGCCGTCCGGCTCCCGTCGTCCGCGAGAGTTCGACGACGCCCGTCTCGGCGAGGGCCGCGAGGTGCCGGTGCAAGTTCCCGTCGGTCAGGCCGCAGGCTTCCTGGAGCGAGGTGAAGCGCAACCCGGCCGAATTCGCGATGAGGCACGTGCAGACGGCGAGGCGGCCGCGCTCGTGAAAGATGCGTTCGAGACCTTCGTAGGCGAACGGCGCGGGCGGTTTCATTGCGAGGCTCCTTCTCCGTACGTATCGGCACGAACGATCGCGCCGATGGCGATCTGGCCGAGGCCGAAAGCGGCGGGCATGATCCACCACGCGAGCGGATCGACGGCGGGCACGAGGAAGAGCGCGGTCGCCGCGGCGCCGAACGCGACCGCCACCGCCACGACGGCCCGCGGCACCATCGCGCGCGACGCGAAGAGCCCGAGCGCGTACGTGGCGCACCACATCCCCGGCAGCAGGTCGACGAGTCCGCGCGCGACGAGCGCGAGCGTGATCACGGCGCCGGCTGCGATCGCCGGCACGATGCTCATGCCGACGGTGCGAAACTGCGAGGCGGCCTGCTCGCCGCGATTCCGAACGCGCCAGACGAGGATCGCGCCGTAGTTGAGCGTGAGCGCGATGCCGAGACACGTCAGCCAGATGCCGAGATAGAGCGTCCGATCGCCCGCGCTCGCCGGATACGGGTCGACGAAGAGCTGGTAGACGCCGGCCCCGACCGCGACGAGCCCGCTTGCGATCGCGACCGTCCCGGAATACCCGTCGAAGCGCTGCATCGTCGCGAGGCGACCACGGACTTCCGCGAGATCCGCGAGCGCCCGACGAACTTCCATCGCGCTGCGACTTTGCCGCGCAAAGTTAACGGACCTCTCCTCGCGGCCGGGGCGCGT
>CAZZXB010000124.1:0-7935 GCA_964658025.1 uncultured Janthinobacterium sp. | reverse complement strand
GCGCTCGGCGCGCTCGGCGGCGGCGCGTTTCTCGCGCTCGCGCTCGGACGGCGCCGCGTCGGCGCGGCGCTCGCGCTCGCGGCGCTCTGCGCCGGCGTCTTCGCCGCACTACGGCCGACGGCGATCCACGCGCGCGGCGACGAACTCGATCGGCTCCGCCTCTGGCGCGACGGCGCGCGCGCGGCGACGCTCTTCCCGCTCACGGGTTCGGGTCCGATGACGTATTGGCGCGTCTATCCGAGCGTCCGCGCGCCGGGCGACGATCCGCCGGGGACCTTCGGCGCGCTCCATCCGCACGACGCGTACCTCTCGCTTCTCGGCGAGACGGGGATCGTCGGTGCGGTCGCGTGCGCGTTGGGCTGGTGGCGCTTCGGGCGCGGCGTTCGCGCGGGGTTGCGGCGTCGAACTCCGAACGAACGGCGGTTCGCCCTCGGCGTCTGTGCCGCGCTCGTCGCCGTTCTCGTTCAGGGAGTATTCGACACGATCGGGATCGTCCAAATGACCTTCGTCTGGATTCCGTACACGGCGCTCGCGCTCGCCGCCGCCGAGCGCGGCTTCGCCGCGGGCGAACGCGCGTGAACGGCGGGGTCGTCCGTTCTCGCGCCCTCCTCGCGACGGTCGCGCTCGGCCTCGCCGCCTGCGCGTCGCACGCGCCGTCGAACGGCGCGAACGTCGGGACGCCGGGCCCGAGCGCGTCCGCATCGGGGCTCGGTCCGGGCGTCGCATCGACTCCCGCGGCGAACGCGAGCGCGACGCCCGCGCGGAGTCCGGGCGCCTCCGCGACCCCGAGCGAGGTTCCGATTCAAGTCCAATCGCACAAGGTCGGTTCGAAGTACATCTATCTCACGAAGCAAAAAGCCGACCGTAAGGTATACGTCTTGCGGGCCGATTCCGAGAGCGGCCAGTATTTCGGCGGCGATACCGGACGGAGCGATTTCGTGAACCCACACATCACGTTCTTTGCGGTCGACGGCCGGCGGCTGATCGCGGACGCGCCCGCGGGCGAGATCGTCGCGAAAGAGAAGGTCGTGCGCATGACGGGCGGCGTCCGCGCGCGCACGGCGGACGGCAAGACGCTCGCGTGCGACACGCTCCGCTACGACGACGACGGCGAGATCATGCACGGCGACGGCGACGTCGTCGTCACGACGCCCGACGGCGAACGGCTTCAGGGCGACGCGCTTCTGTGGAACATGCGCACGGGCCGTCTCGACGTGACGGGGGCGCGATGACGCGCTCCGGAGCGATCGTCCCCGTCCCGCCGCGCCGCATCCTGCTCGAGAATCTCGTGAAGAAGTACGCGTCGCGGACCGTCGTCGACGGCGTCTCGGCGTACGTCGGCACGAGCGAAGTCGTCGGACTGCTCGGCGCGAACGGTGCCGGCAAGACGACGACGTTCTACATGGTCGTCGGCCTCGTCCGTCCGGATTCGGGGACCGTCGCGCTCGAACGCGACGGGAAGCGGATCGACCTCACGAACGCGCCGATGTTCCGCCGGTCGCGCCTGGGCATCGGCTATCTCGCGCAAGAGAACTCGATCTTCCGCAAGCTCTCCGTCGGCGACAACATCCGCTTGATCTGGGAGATGAACGGCGTCTCGCGCCGCGAGCAGGAGCGTCGGCTTCCGGCGTTACTCGACGAGTTCGGCCTCGCGCGCTTCGTCGACGCGCGCGGCGATTCGCTTTCGGGCGGCGAGCGGCGACGCGTGGAGATCGCGCGCGCGATCGCGACGGAACCCGCGTTCCTCCTGCTCGACGAGCCGTTCACGGGGATCGATCCGATCGCCGTAGGCGACATCCAGCTCATGATCCGCCAACTCCGCGAACGCGGTCTCGGCGTGCTGATCACGGACCACCAAGTGCGCGAGACGCTCGCGATCGTCGATCGTTCGTACATCCTCAACGACGGCAAGATCATCGCGGAGGGCGACGCCGAGCACGTGCTCGCATCGCGGATCGCGCGCGACGTCTACTTCGGCAAAGAGATGCGCCTGTGAGCGAGGCGCGCTGATGGGGACCGTCGCGCGGCGCGTGCCCGGACTCGCGAATCTCGCGAGCGCCTTCGTGCGCCCGAAGATCCTCGACCGCTACGTCGTCGCGGAACTCTCCGGCCCGTTCGCGTTCGGCCTCTCCGCGTTCACGCTCATGTTCGCCGCGACGAACGTCCTCGCGATCAGTCGCCTCGTCGGCGAGGAGCACGCGCCGTTCGGCGCGGCCGTCGCGTACTTCTTGTGGCAGATGCCGGAGATCGTCGTGACGGTCGTGCCGATGGGGATGCTGCTCGGCACGCTGCTCGCGCTCCAGCGGCTCTCGGCCGAGAGCGAGATCACCGCGCTCAAGGCGGGCGGGATCGGGCTCGTCCGTGCCGTCGCGCCCTTACTCGTCGTCGGATTCATCGTGTCGATCCTCGCGTACGCACTCCAAGAAACGATCGTCCCGCTCGCGAACGAGCGCGCGACGTATCTGCGCGACGACGCGATCCGCCACATCGGCGCGTTCGGCGGCGGGAGCCGGACCGTCGTGAGCGATCTTCCCGGCGGCGGCCAGCAGGTCACGTATTTCCGCGGTTACGATCCGAAAACGCAGTCGCTCCTCAACGTCACGATCATCACGTACGGCGCGGACCGGCGTCCCACGGGGATCCTCTTCAGCGATCGCGGTCGCTACGTGATGCCGACGTGGACGTTCGAAAACGCGACCGAGTACCACTTCGCGGGCGACGGGAGCACGGAGTCGCGTCAGGATCCGTCGGTGACGATCGACGTCGGCCAGAAGCCGAATCAGATCCAACAGCGCGCGATGGACACGAATCGCGAGTCGATGAGTCGGGCGCAGATCCACGAGATCATCGACTCGGGTCAGCTCACGCAGCAAGAGACGCGCGCCTATCGCTCGACGTACGAGGAGAAGCTCGCGCGGCCGTTCGCGACGTTCGTCTTCGCGCTGATCGCGATCCCGTTCGCGCTCCGGCCTCCGCGCGGCGGAGGCGGCGTCGGCGCCGGCTTCGGACTCGCGATCCCGATCGCGTTCCTCTATTTCGTCATGGCGAGCGCGAGCTCGGCGTTCTTTTCGGGGCTCGGCGGCGGCTACGTCGTCGCCTCGGTCGGCGCGTGGCTGCCCAACGTGATCTTCACGGCGATCGGCGCCGAGCGACTCCGTCGCGCGGCGAATTATTAGTGTCCCGTTTTCGTGACGGCGTGACGCGAAGCGGGAGCGCATCTCCGTCGACGCGAGGAGCGAGCGCGGCATCGCTTCGCAATCCGAGCGACGTGCGACGCGGCGACGGTCGAGACGCGCCGGGCGACGCTTCCGGCATCTCGGAAGCGGGGCGCTGAGGGATGGGAACGCTCGGCGGAAGCCTGGTCGTCGTGCTCATCGTGCTCGTCGCGGGCCTCATCGCCTACATCGGCGACCGGGTCGGGCATCAGGTCGGGCGCAAACGGATGACGCTCTTCGGCCTGCGACCGAAATACACGTCGACGATCGTCGCGGTCGGCACGGGGATGATGATCGCGCTCGTCATCACGGTCTCCGCGATCGTCGCGTCGGGCTACGTCCGCGCCGCGTTCTTCCACCTCTCGGAGATCAACAACAAGGTCAACGAACTGCAGGCGCAGGCGGACGCCTTCGATCGCGTGCGCAACAGCAACATCGTCATCGGTCGCGGCGAATCGCTCTCCAACCAGTTCTTGATCGTGACGCCGCAACAGACGCCGGCGGAACGCCTGCGCGCGTTTTCGTCGTTCTTCGATACGATCGTGACGTCGCTCAACAAGCGGTACGTCCCGCTCGGCCTGCGGCCGTACGTGGGAAAATCGAGCGATCCCGAGATCGCGAAAAAGTTGCGCGCGGTCCTCGACGATCAGACGACGCAAGGGTTTCTCTTGCGCGGTCCCGTCTTACTCGCGGCGATGGCCGACGTGAACCTCTTCGCGAACGATCCGATCCGCTTCACGTTCGCGCCGTACGCGGACCAGCCGATCTTCCGAAACCGCCAGGCGATCACGAGCGTCGAGATCGACGGCGGAACCGCGATCAATCCGAACATCGCCTACGGCCAACTCGCGACGGCGATCCAGAGCATCGCGATCGCGAACGGCATGCCCGCGTTCGTCGCGACGGTGATCCCGTCGCTCACGACGGCGGAAGTCGCGGACACGACGCGTACGATCCGCGCGGGTCGGGGGCGTTTCTACATCGTGGCGCGGACGGTGGCGGACGTCTATCCGCATACGGGCTCGATCCCCGTCGCGTTTCAGCTCGGTCGCACGCCGAAATGAGTCCCGTCCTCGGCATCGATCCCGGAACGCGCAAGTGCGGCTACGCGCTCGTGACGGCGGTCGGCGTCGTGCCGCTCGAGCGCGGCATCGTCGCGACCGAGACGCTCGAGCCCGCGCTCCACGAACTCGTCGCGCGGTTCGCGCCGCGCACGATCGCGATCGGCGGGGGAACCCACACGCGCGAGATCGAGCGTATCGTGCGGCGGATCACGCTTCCGATCGCGATCGTCGACGAACGCGAGACGACCCTGCGCGCGCGCGCGCGCTATTTCGAAACCTATCCGCCGCGCGGTTGGCGCCGCTTGATCCCGCGCGGGATGCTCTTACCGCCCGTGCCGATCGACGATTTCGCCGCGATCTTGATCGCCGAACGCTTCCTCGCCGCCGAACCCGCCTCGTAAGCGATCCGTCGAACATATAATCGGTCGCCGAAATTCGCGGTCTCCGAAACGTCGGGGATCTTCCGGCGACCGGTCGAGGCATTAAGGCATTAAGGCATTTTAACGTGCGCCGCGAGGGCAGGACTCGCGCGCGCGGATTGGTAAAGCGCCCAGCCGTGAGCGCTTTCCGAGCGCTCGCGTCTTCGCATTATTCGATTCGTTGCCGGAGGATCCATGAAGCGTCTCGCGCGCCTTGCAACGGTCGCGGTCCTCGCCGCGCTCGCCGTGCCGCGTGCCGCATCGGCGACGCCCTTCTCGGACGTTCCGGCCAATCATTGGGCGTATCAATACATCCAGAGCCTCGCGGCCGACGGCATCGTCGACGGGTATCCCGACGGGCGGTTCAAGGGCGACCGCCCGATGACGCGGTACGAGATGGCCGTCGTCGTCGCGCGCGCGATCGCGAAGTTGCAAGAAAACCAAACGCGCGGCGCGTCGAAAGAAGATCTCGACAAGCTCCAAAAACTCATCGACGCGCTCAAGGACGAACTCGATTCGCTCGGCGTCCGCGTGACCAATCTCGAAGACTCGCTCGACGCGCTCGATCGCCGCACGAAATTCGCGCAGTCGCTCTCGCTGCACGGCGCGTTCCTGCCGAACGTGACCGCGCGTCAGCGCTTCGTGATCCCGCGAACCGTGCAGAACACGACGGGCGCGCCCGTCACGACGTACTACGGCGTGACCGTTCCGTACGGCACGCAGCCGACGGCCGCGAACCCCAATCCGCCGAACCAATCCTCCGTCGGGACGATCGATCCGTTCGTCAACGCGTTCCTGACGACGGACGATACGAATAATCCGCTAACGCAGGCGGGATCGGGGATACAGATCCGTCAGGACACGCGCTTCTCGCTCGCCTACGCGATCGACGACGACCTCACGGTCTCGCTCCCGGTTCACATCATCAACTTCGAATACGGCGGCGATTTCACGCAGAACGCGAAATTCGATATCGAACCGGGCGTCGACATCGCGATCGCGCACGCGGGCGCGCTCTCCAACCTCGATTTCAAATTCGGGCTCATCGACAACATGACGTCGTCGCGGCTCGGCCTCGCGTTCCGCGCGCCGCAAGGCTACAACGGCGCGGTGCCCTACGATCTGCCGTACCAACCGTTCCAGAAGGGCGTGCTCGTCAAGGGGACGGTCGGCGAGGGCGCCTTCGGCATCACCGACGTCGAAGCGTCGTTCACGCGCGTCGACAACACGCTGATAAACACGGCGACGGCGATCGATCCGAGCCTCGCCTCGTTCAACCTCACGAATTACTTCAACCCGATCGTCCCCGCACAGGCGACGTACACGCAGACGACGGCCGCGGCCGTCCCGCGGACCGATCAGTTCTCGTCGGGCTCGGGGACCCTCGGTCAGGTGTTCCTCACGCAAAAGGCCGTCGCGGGCTCGGTCTACATCTCGAACTACAACGGCGAGATCTTCGACGCGACCGGGACGCCGATCGGCGGGCCGCGGTTACTTCCGTCGGCGCCCGCATTCACGTACAGCGACTCGACGAACAGCGTCGTCTTCGGATTCCAGATCCCCGCGAACGTGACGCTCGGCATCAGCTATCGGGGTCTGGGAACGTCGCAGAACAGCGCGCAGCAGCGCTACATGATCCATTTCCGCGCCAACCAGAAGTTCAAGGGGTACGAGGGACTCGAAGTCGGGCTCACGTTCAATCGCGTGTTCGACTTCGACGACCTCACGACGTCGGGGCTCGGACAGAACGGCATCACGCAGGCGTTCGCCTCGCCGCTGAGCGGTTACGGCGACGTGAGCGATACCGTCCTCGGGCTCGACTTCCAGGCGACGCTCCCGTTCGAGGTCGCGGGCGCGGGTTCGAAGCCCGTCGTCTTCGGCGAACTCGCCGACAGCAAGTACACGGCCGACTTCCGCAACACGCCCGCGGTCGGCGATACCGCGGCCGTGCTCGGCGCGCGCGTGACGGTCCACAAGATCGAGCTCTCGGCGATCTATCAGTCCGTCGGTCAGGATTACTTCTCGGGCGCGCCGTTCCATTATTACGGCAACGCACCCGCGACGTTCGCGAACTATCGCGGCGGATACGTCCCCGATTTCTTCGGCTTCGCGAACACGCTCGGGATCAACCAGCAGTTCGACCAGCAGTTCGTGAACGCGGGCGTCGCGTCGCCGAACACCGCGGGAAATCCGAACCTGACGTTCGTGTATCCGATGTTCAATCCGCTCCGCGCGAGCGGACCGGAATTCTATTCGGCGTACGCGCCGAACTCGCGCGGCGAGACGTTCTCGGTGAACGCGCCCGTCCGCGTCGGCGATTTCAATTTCGTGACGAAGGGCTCGTACCAACACCTCGAGGAGATCGTCCCGGGGAGTTTCGGCACGGCGTATTTCGGGCCGACGTTCGCGACGAACGTGCGCGAACGCGACGACACGTATACGGTCGGCACGACGTTCAAGCTCCCCGTTTTCGGTGGACAGCAACTCACCTCGAACCTCTCCGCGTCGTACGAAGCGCTCAAGCGGCTCGACGCGACGAAGCGACCGTACTATCCCGTCAATCCGTCGACGCAGCAATACGATACGTCGGATCCGGCGTTCGCCGCGGGCGGCGCGCTCGCGGGCGGAAGCGCCGTCTCCTACTATCCCAATTACGTCGACGTCCGCAAGATCGGGATCGCCGCGGCCGCCGCGCTCCCGCTCACGCGCGACCTGACGCTGAACGGCACGTACTCGACGCAGCGTTACGGCGGGAGTTACGGCACGACGGAGACGCAGAATATCTCGGAGCGTAAGGATTACTATTCCGGCGGGCTGACGTACGCGATCCCGAAAACGAACTCGTCGCTGAGTTTCCTCGCGCGCCGCTATACGTACGTCGACGATTCGATCTCGAACACGAATTTTTCGCAGAACCGTCAGGACGTCAACTTCACCGTCCGCTTCTAGCGCGCGGCGCGCGACGCGGGGCGCCCGGAGCCCCGTCGCGTACGTGAGCGTGATGGTTCGCATCGCGCTCGCGGTCGTCGCCGTGCTTCTCGGCGTCGTGCAGGTCGTCTCGACGACGGCCCTGCGCGCGAGCGCGCGACCGGGATCGTTCGGCGCGCTCGTCTCGGAGCCGGCGGCGGCGCGCGTCGACGCGATGTCGCGCGGCATCCCGCTCCCCCCGCCCGTCCGCATCGCGCTCGCTCGCGGCGCGCTCGCGCGGCGCGACCTCGCCGGAGCGCGGCTCGATCT
>CAZZXB010000123.1:0-8005 GCA_964658025.1 uncultured Janthinobacterium sp. | reverse complement strand
CGTTCGCGTTCGCGCGCTTCGCGTTCGCGTCGCGTTCGGTATCGGTCGTGCGACGCGTCGGGACGCGTTGCGGCGCGTCGCTCGCCGCGTGCATGGCGGAGAACCACGCCTGCGAGAGCGCGCGGCGATCGATGTAGGGGAGCCGGGCGCGCACCACGGCGATCGGAGCTTCGACGGAATCGTTCACGACGTTCCTTTCGGAGAGTGTGAACGCACGATATCGCGTCGCCCGAACCGCGACGTTTGCGGCGCGTTACGGATTAATTACGCGCGCCGCCGTCGTCGTAGGCGGAGCCGCGTTCGACGTAGAGCGCGGCGTTCGACTCGTCGAACGTCACGACGAGATTTTCGAGTAAGCCCAACCCCACGTTGCCGGCGTCCGTGCGATCGGCGAACGCACCGCTCGTCGCGAGCATGACGTCGGTATCGACGTTATAGAACGGGATCCCGGCGAATCCGAGCTCGGCGAGCGAGGTCCGATACGATTGCGCGGAGCCGCCGACGCCCAAACTGTTGCGCGCGTTGGTCGTGAACGCGACGACTTCGGGATGGCGCGCGACGAAGGGATGATAGAGTAAGAGGTTCGACGCGTTCCCGGTGTCGACGATGAACGGCGCATCGAGTCGCCCCGCGACGCGGAGCGAGACCTCCGCGAGCGCGCGATCGACGTCGAGCGGAACGCGCGTCCCGCGATCGGCGAGCGTCCCCGGCGTCGCGATCGTCATCGTTTTGTTCGCCGCGTCGACGCGCACGGCGAAGCTCGCGAAGAACGGATACCCGAGGATCCCGTCGATCCGGCGATCGCCGACGACGGCATCGAGATCGAGCGTGGCGACGACGAGCGTTCCGATCGTCCCGCGCGTGCCGACGCGCAGCGACGGCACGGTCGCGAGCGCGACGCCTCCGGTCCGGCGCGCGCCGCTGGCTTCGAACGCGCCGCGCGATACGAGCCCGAGTTCGCTCGCGACCCCGCGATCGAGCACGACGTTCTGCGCGCCGGAATCGACGAGAAATTCGTAGGTTTTCTCGCCGATCGTGACGGGCGCGAACAGGTGACCGTCGCGCGCGACGAGCGGGATCGTCTCGGGTTCGTCGAGCGCGCTCGTGCGCGCGGCGAACGGTGCGAACACGCTCGCGTCGATCGACGACGTGGTCTGACGCACGTCGAACGCGCGATCGCCGTTGGACGCGATCCCGAGAAATGGAAAGCGACGCCCCGCGACGGTACGCCAATCGAAGAGCGATATCGACGAACGCCCGTCGTCGTCGTCGTACGCGATGCGTGCCGGAAGCCACGTTTTCGGATCGACGTCGAGACGTTCGGTCGCTCCGCCGGGCGCCGTGACGTCGATGCCGAGCGTCGTGCGTCCGGCATCCCGCGTGTATCCGCGGACGACGCATCGTTCGGGATGATCGACGAACGCGCCGGAGTCGATGAAGGCTTGCGTCCGTTCGCGCCGCGCGATCGAGCCCGCCAGTTCGCGGACGAATCCGTTCTCGTCGGCGACGTACCGCCGATCGCCGAGTCGGAGCGTCCTTTCCGTACGCGGTCCGAGCGTTTGTTCCGCGCGCTCGCGATCGCCCGACGTCCACGTGCGGAACGTGCCGGTCTCACCGCCGCCGCTCACGGTCCCGACGATCGTCACGTCGCGAGGCGGCGCGGTTCCCGGGTCCGCGAGCGCGCGCGCGACGTTCGCCAGCACGGCCGTCGTATCGGCCGCCGCGCTCGGAACGACGACGCACGCGGCCACGACGAAGAGCGCGAGCGCGAGGCGCTCGGCGCAAAACGCGACGCGCGCGACGACCCGCGCTCGTTCGATCCGCAAACGCACCACCGCGACTTCTGCGGAGGTGGGCGAGACACTCCCTCGCGCGCGAGGAGGCGCGATCCGCCTACGCCGCCGACTCCTCGAGCGACGCGGCGAGCGCGCGGAGTTCGACCGCCGGGACGCACGAAGCCGAGCGTTCGGATCGACGCAGGTATGCGAGGAGCGCCGGTTCCGCGGCGACCGCGCGGGCGACGGAGGCCGTCGCGACGCCGAGGCCGAGCTCGCGCGCGTCGCGCGTTTCGGCGAGCACGGAGAGGGCGGCTCGGACGATCCGCGCGTCGTCCGCATGCGCGGCGGTGACGACGTCGCCCATCGTCCGACTCGCGCTCGCGAGCACGTCGATCGCCGGAAAATGTCCGGCGCGCGCGAGCGCGCTCGAGAGCACGACGTGCCCGTCCAGCAGCGAACGCGCGGCGTCCGAGAGCGGCTCGCGCTCGTCCCCGCCGTCGGAGAGCACCGTGCCGAGCAGCGTGATCGAACCCGTCGCTCCGTTCCCCGCACGTTCGAGATAGCGCGCGAGATCGGCCCACACCGACGGCGGATACCCGCCCCGTCCGACGGACTCGCCGACCGCCACGCGCTGTTCGCGCAGCGCCGCGACGTATCGCGCGACGCTGTCCACGACGAGCAGCACGTCGAGCCCGCGAGCGCGGAGCGCTTCGGCCTGCGCCATCGCGACCTCCGCCGCGCGCGCGCGTTCGGCCGCGCCGCGATCGCTCGTCGCGCAGACGATCGTCGTCCGCGCGTCGATGCGCGCGAACCAGGCCTGCGCTTCCCGTCCGCGTTCGCCGACGAGCGCGAGCACGACGGCGTCGGCGCGCGCGCCCGCGACGATCGATTCGAGCAGCGTCGTCTTGCCGGCGCCAGGCGCACCGAAAAAGCCGACGCGCGCGCCACGCCCGATCGCGAGCAGGCCGTCGATCGCGCGGACACCGGTGACGAAGGGTTCGGCGACCGGCCGCCGATCGTGCGGCGCGGGCGCGGACGGATCCGCGACGCGCGTCGCTTCGGGCGCGAAGGGCGGACCGCCGTCGAGCGGCGTCCCCGTCGCGTCGAGCGCGCGGCCGAGGGCGATCGATCCCAGCGGTAACGCGAGCGCGCGCGGATCGGTCGCGACGGGATCCCCGACCGCGACGCCCGCGAGCGATCCGAACGGCGCGATCGCGACGCGGCCGCGCTCGACCGAGACGACGACGCCGTAACGCGCTCGCGCGGGAGAACCGATGCGCACGCCCTCGCCGACGCGCGCGCGCGGCAACGTGGCGAGCGCCGTCTCCCCGAGGGTCCGCACGACGCACCCGACGCTGCAGGCGATGCTCACGGGGCGCTCGCGGCGCGCACGGCCGCGTCGAGTCGAAATCCGAAGCGCGATTCGACGCGGCCGTCGCGGACTTCGAGGACGACGTCGCCCGGCGCGAGCGCCGCATCGATACGGATCGGAAACGCGCCGCAGGCGATGCGCTCGGCATCGGCGGGCGCGACGAGCACGACGAGCGGTTCCTCCGCCGCGACGTCGGCGCGAAGGCGTTCGACGAGCGCGGCGACGTCGACGGGCGCGAGCGCGAGTTCGCGCGCGAGCACGTCGTTCGCGAGCGCGGCGAGCAGTCGTCGGCTCGCGCGTTCGAGCGCGTCGGATGCGACCGCACGCAGTCGCGCGAGATCGCCGAAGAGCGTCGCGCGTTCGTCGCGCGGATCGGAAACGTCGGCACCGTCGCCGTCGCGGGGGAGCGCGGCGCCGTGGGAACCGTCGCGCGCGCCGTCGGCGTGGACGACGTTCTCCGGATCGACGACGCCCGCGCGGAGCGAGATCGCGAGCGGGACGAACGAGTCACCCACGTCGTAAGACCGTCTCGTAGTCGGGGACGGCGGGCGAGGCGATCCGCGACATCCGGCGGACGATCGCCGCGCGCTCTTCGGCCGGATACATCTCGAGCACCGCCGTCGCCGTCGCCGCGGGTAACGCGCTGATGATCGCGGCGGCCGTGTGCGGCGGCTCGTCGCGAAGCGCGCCGCGCACCTGCGAGGGCGGAAACGAGGCGGCCGCGCGGACGGTGCGGCGGACGGCGAGCGCGCGCACGAGCGCGACGGTCGAGAGGGCGAGCGGCTTCGCTCCGAAGCGCGCGCCGGTCGCGATCGCGACGGCGATGAGGGCCGCGGGCAGGCACGTCGCGAGGACGCCGATCGCGACGGCGTACGCCGGCGTCGTGGCGATCGACGGATGCGCGAACGCGATCGTTTCCACCGAGACCGCGTCGCCGCGCGACGGGTCGAGTCCGAGCGTCCCGATCGCGAGCGAACGGATCTTACGGGCGTCGAGCCCGCGCGCCGCGTCGACCGCGATCGCGACCGACGTCCGCGCGAGCCGACCGCCGGGCGTGTCGACGCGCTCGTCGTCGACCTCGCTCCCGCCGTCGACGTTCGTGTCGTTCTTCACGTACGTTTTCGTCGAACTCCGATACGTCTCCGCATGACCCGTCGCGCCGATGGGACGACTCCCGAGCGGTTTGCGCACGATCGCGCGCGTCTCGCGCTCGCGCGGATCGTACGCGATCCGCACGCGCACGATCGTCGCGCCAGCGCCGACCGCGAGATCGAGCGCCGACTGCAGCGACGCCTCGAGCCCCCGCGCGTCGCCCGAGCCCGCGTCGCCCGCGTCGTCGAGCGCGAGCCCGCGATCGTCGAGGAGCGCGACCCGCTCGGCGGCGAGTCCCGGCACGCCGCCCGCGACGAACGCCCGGATCGCTTCGAGCGTTTCGCGCGAGAGCGAGGCGCCGGGGTCGAGCGAGAGACGGACGGAGGCCGTCGCGTCGTGCGACGCCTCGTCGGCGAACGTCCCCGCGGTGCCCGGCGCCACGATGACGCGCGCGTCGGAGATCCCCGCGATGCCGCGTAGCGCGCTCTCGAGATCGCCCGCGAGCCCGGCGCGCTGTTGCGCTTCGAGCACCGATTGCGGCGTGAGCGGACTCGCCTTCGCGAGCGTTTCGATCGTCGACGGAACGTGCGCGTGCGGGACGTGCGCGAGCGCGAGCCGGAGCAAGACGTCGTTGCGCCGACGTTCCTCCACGCGGACGTTGTCGGGGAGCGCGACGAAGGGGACGTTCCAGGCCGCGAGCCGATCCGAGACCTCGGCGACCTGTTCGGGCGCGAGCGGCGTCGCGAACACGGCGACGCGCGTGTCGCGCTCGAGCGAGACGAGGAACGCGATCGCGGCGACGAGCCCGAGCGCGCCGCACGCGACGATCGTGCGCGCGCGCCGCGAGAGCGCGCGGAAGCGGCCGACGAAATCCGGCATCTAGACCTGCATGCCGAGGATCGTCGAGAGTGCTTGGGTCGTCCGCGACGCCGCCGTCGTCGCGATCGCGAGCGCGATGTCGGCCTGCGCGCGCCGTACCACCATCTCGTGAAGCGAACCGCGGCCGTCCGCGAACGCGCGCTCCGCGCCGTCGGCGCGTTCGAGGCTCCCCGACGCGTCCGCGAACGCGCGCGCCACGAACGCGCCGAACGCCGGAGCGCCCGCCGCGGACGCGTCGGCGGACGTGCCGAGCGGAACGTCGCGCGAGCCGAGCGCGCGCGGGTCGAGCGGGAGGACGGTCACGAGAGCCGTCCCATGTCGATCGTCCGCTCCGCGAGCCGCTTGCCCACGTCGAAGATCGACGCGTTCTGCTCGTAGGCACGCTGCGCGTCGAGGACCGCGACCATCTCCGTGACCGCATCGACGTCCGTTCCGCGCTGCGGCGTCGCGCCGAGATAGCGGATCGGGGGCGCGGCGGCGTCGTCGTCCGTATCGGGGACGTCTCCGGCGCCCCCGGACGTCGCATCGCCGAGATCCGCGGCGACCGCGAGGTCGGGAACGTCGGAGGCCGCGGAGGCGACCGCGAACCGCGGGACCATCCGCTCGAACGCCCCCGGCTTCCCGGTCGTCTCGGCGACGGCGACGTTGCGCGCCGCGAGATCGAGCGCGGCGCGCTCGGCGTCCATCCCCGCAGAAGCCGAAGCGAGGATGCCGAACTCGCTCATTTCGTCACCGTTTTGAGCTCTTCGAGCCGCGCGTGCGTCGCCGCGTCGACGGCGTCGGCGAAGATCGCGCTTCGCGCGAACGCGGCCATCGTCGAAGCTCCTTCGCCGCCTCGCGAACGAGCAGGAGCCGCGGCCGTCGCGCGGGCGACGTCGTCGAGCCGAATCCGCACGCGTTCGGCGGCCGTTTGAAGAAAAGCGGGAATCGCGTCCATGTACGCCATCGTCGCGCATCGCCGTGAACGGAAAACGACGGTGGGGTGGCGGGCGCGTTAACGACCCGTCGTTGGGGTGCCGACAACCCAGGAAACGCATCATGCCAGCCGACCTCCGCACGCCCTCACCCTCCGTTCCCCGCCTCGACGCGAGCGCGCGTCGCCCGCGCGCGCGCGACATCGAGCGCGCGTGTCGGTAACGCTTCACGCCGCGGGCGACGAACCGAGCGACGATGCGATCGCGGCGGCCCTGACGCTGCTTCGCACCTCGACCGCGTTCGCCGCGAACCCCGCGACGAAGCGCGCGATCGAAACGCTCGAAGCGTCGTTCGATCCCGATCGCGGCGTGCGCACGCGGCGGCTCGCGCGCGCGGAACAACTCGTCAACGCGTCGCTCGATCGGGAATCCGTCCTCCGCAACGCGCTCGCCTTCGCCGTCGATCTCACGAGCGCGGAACGCGGCGCGATCTTCTTGAACGATCGCCGCTCCCCGCACGCCGCGCTCCACTACGACGACGCGCCGGACGGCAGATCGCAGGCGCCCTCGCCGTCGGTCGTGGCCTCCGTCCTCGAAACGGGCGTCCCCGTCGTCACGACGGAACGCGACGACGACGCCGCGCCGGGGACGTCGCGCATCGGCGGCGCGCGCGCCCGCGCGATCGCGTGCGTGCCGCTCCGCGTTCGCGACGAGATCGCGGGCGCGATCTATCTCGATTCACGCGCCGTTCCGAGTCCGTTCGATCACGCGACGACGGACACGCTGCTCTCGTTCGCGCGTCACACCGCGCTCGCCGTCGAGAACGCGCGATTATTCGAAGACGAACGCGATCGCGTCGAACGGATCTCGGCGCTGCAAGCGTTCCAAACGCGCATCCTCGAAGCGATCGCGAACGGCGTAATCACCCTCTCGCCCGGCGGCACGGTCACGACCTTCAACCGCGCCGCCGAGATCACGTTCGGTATCCCGGCACATCGGATGACGGGCGAGAACGCGTCCGCGATCGCCGCGGCCGTCCCCGATTTTCCCGAACTTCTCGACATGTTCTATCGCAGCGGCGCCGTGCAACTCCGCGCCGAAACCGAGGCGAAACGCGCCGACGGTTCGACGCTCACGGTCGAGATGCAACTCGCACCGCTCGCGAATCCCGAAGGCGTCGGCGTCGCGATCGTCGTGAACGACGTGACGAAGCAGCGCGGACTCGAACTCGCGCACGAGGCCAACGTTCGCAAGTCCGGACTCATCGCCGAATCGTTCTCGCGTTACCTCGCACCGCACGTCGTGAAATCGCTCATGGCCGATCCGCAGTCGTTCTCGCTCGGCGGCGAGCGCGGGATGGCGACGATGTGTTTCGCCGACGTCCGCGGTTTCACGCAGATGGCCTCGCAACTCGAGGCGGAGCGCGTCGTCGAGATCCTCAACGCGTATTTCGAGGAAGCGGTGCGCGTCGTTTTCGATCACGACGGATTGCTCGACAAATTCTACGGCGACGGCATGATGGCCGTATTCGGACCGCCGCGCGTCCGCGAAGACGATGCCGCGCGCGCCGTCCGCGCCGCCGTACGCCTGCACCAAGCCGTCGCCGATCTCGGACCGCGCATCGATTATCCGTTACGCATCTCGGTCGGGCTCGCGACGGGCGAAGTCGTCGCGGGACACTTCGGGAGCACGCAGCGGATGGACTACACGGTCATCGGCGACGCCGTCAACCTCGCGAACGGTCTGCAAGCCGCCGCGCCGCCGGGAACGATCTACTGCGACGAAGCGACGATGCGGCGCGCGGGCGCGATCGCGGCGCCGGTCGAACGCCGCGCCGCGCGCATCAAGGGCCGCGCCGATCTCGTGAGCGTCTTCGTCATATCACCGCAGCTCGAATCGTAGGTCGGTTCCGAAACGACGCATCCGCCGCTCGACGTCGGCGCGCGTCGCGTCGTGCGAACGCGCGCACG
>CAZZXB010000122.1:0-8038 GCA_964658025.1 uncultured Janthinobacterium sp. | reverse complement strand
TTTGCGCCGTCGCACTCGTTGCGGCCGCGTTCGCCGACCCCATCGTCGAGACGATTTCCGATAGCGGGATCTTCGGCGGCAACTACGCCGATCACAATCGCCTGAGCGTGATCCCGACGGCGGTCGTGGGCGTGCTCGTCGCCTCGTACGTGCTCGTGCGCCGGATCGTTCGGTCGTGGCGTGCGCGCGACGTCGGCGGCGACGCGTTACTCGACCTCGCACGGGACGTCTCGTCGCGCGGTCCGTTCTCGGGATTTGCGTTCGTCCTGCTGGCCCAACTGACGGCACTGTTCGTCATGGAACACGCCGAACAGGCGGCGATCGGCGGACCCGCGATCGACGGAACCGCGTGGCTCGGCGGCCCGATCGCATTCTCCCTCGCGACGCACGCGCTGGTCGGTCTCGCCTCGCTGCTCCTCGGTCGATACGCGCTCCGGTCCATCGTGCGGACGTGTACGTCGCTCCTCCGCCACGTGGCGCGTTTCGCATGGGTCGGAGCGGCACCGGTGGAGCCCGTCCCGTTGCGCGGTCGCGCGGAACCGCCGTTTTTCCGAGCCCAAGCGCCGCACGTCCGACAGGTCGGCGGGCGCGCGCCGCCGCCCGTCCTCCGTCTCGCCCGAGCTCTTTCGAGCTAATCGTGCGTCGCGAACGCCCTGGGGGCGTTCGTCGGAGGTCCACCTTGCTACGCTCACGCTTTGCGGCGGCGTTCTTCTCGTCGTTCCTCATCCTGTTCGCGAGCCTCGGTCGCCCGACGTTCGGGGCCGAAGCCACGACCGGATTCATCGTCGGTACGGTCACGAACGCCGCGGACGCCCCGATCCCGGCCGCCGCCGTGTCGGCGACGTCGCCCTCGGGTCGCTATACCGCGACGACCGACGGCCGCGGCCGCTTCACGATCCTCGGCGTCGTCCCCGATACGTACGTCGTCACGGCCGAACTCGGCGGATACGAGTCGGCCGTGCGGCGCGATCTCACCGTGCTCTCCGGTCAGGAAGCGCGCGCGTCGTTTCGGCTGGAGCGCGCGCTCAAGACGATCGGGGTCGTGCGTTCGTCGAGCAAGGCGTTCGGCGTCGGATCGACGACCGATTCGTTTACCGTGAGCGGCGACGCGGCGCGCGCCGACGTCGTCGTCGGCGGGGCTCGCGACGTACGCGCAGGGCACCGTCCAAGGCGCGATCGCGAACGTTCCGGGCGTCGATCTCGATCCGTTCGCGAACGCGATCCTGCGCGCCGGACGCGTGAACGACACCGTCTTCGATTACGATTCGATTCCGATCCCGCAGGGATTGATCGCGGAGCCGGGCGGCAACGTCGCGGGCGCGCAGCTGCCGACGACGGGGATCGCGTCGACGACGGTCACGCTCGCCGGCTATTCCAACGAAAGCGATAACGGGCTCGGCGGCGTCGTCAATCAGATCCCCGCCGTCGGATCGTATCCGGGACGAGCCACGTTCGAGATCGCGGACGGCGTCGGCGCGAAGTACCAAGCGAGTAACGTGCAACTCCTCGGCGCGACGCCCGACCTGCGCTTCCGATACGCGCTCGCGAGTACGGTCGGAAACGAATATTTTCGGTACGGCGATCCGAAGACGTTCTATCCCGCCGAGGCCGCGACGTACGGACTCTCGCTACAGACGCGCGGCCAGTACTCGGTCGAGACGAACGTGCATTACCGCGCGTCCGCGAAAGACGACGTCGCGATCGTCGGGCTCCTCGGGCAGGCGCGATACGACCAGTACGGATCGCCGTTCGCGGGCGAGACCGTCGGCTTTCTCGACGGCGCCTCCACGACGTATCCCGGCGAGTCCGATCCGAACGCCCCCGTGCATTTCGCCTCGGGCATCCGCGGCAATTTCGATCTCTTCAAAGTGCAGTGGCAACACACGGGCGCGCACGTCTTCACGCGCCTGCAGGGCTATCAGTCGCAATACGGCTCGTCGTCGGGCGGTCCGTTCTGGGACGAGAACGGTTTTCCGGACGGTTCGTTTTCGTTTTTCCAACAATCGTCGCAACGACAGAACGGGATCAACCTCGATAACGACGCGTTGCTCGGCCGACACCGCATCCGCTTCGGCGCGGAATATCGCACGAACACGTCGTCGCTCGATCAGGTCGTTCCGACGGCCGACGAGACGATCGCCTCGAATCCGACCGTCGGATCGACGCTCGCGTACGTGGGCGACACGTGGACGGCGTCGGATCGCCTCGAACTCGCGGGGACCGCGCGCGTGACGACCGCGCATTTCAAGCCGAAACGCGGGTCCGCGTACGATACGGGTGCGATCGATCCGCATTTCGGCCTCTCGTACCGCCTCGGCCGCGCCTACGCATTGCGTGCGAACTTCGATCGCGTGACGGTCGCTCCGGCACCGCTCGAAGCCGACCGCACCGATAGCGCGAACGTCGATGCGAGCGGGAATCTCGCACCGTTCGTGCGACTCTCGCCCGAGACGGCGAACGATTTCACGTATTCGTTCGAAGGCGAGGGGCGCACGCAATTTCGCCTGACCTACTACCAGAAGTTCGAGCAGAATCTCATCGACGTCTTGCCGTTCAACTTCCGATCCGCGGTCGCCGCCGGCGTGAGCCCGAGCGGGATCGGCGTGCCCTCGAACGTCGGCGACCTCCGCGCCAACGGCTTGGAGCTCTTTCTCAAGAACGGCGGCTTCTCGCTCGACAGTAATCTCGTGCGCGGCTTCTCGTCGAGCGCCTCGCAATTCGCCTACAACGCGCTCAACGCTCCGGCGATCGCCGCGAACCATCTCTTTCCGGTCGGCTATCAGCCGGATTTCACGACCGAACTCTCCTATGAGTTTCGCGATCCGTCGCGGCGCATCCGCATCACGCCGTCGCTCTCGTACTCGACGGGCTATCCGTACGGCAACGGCAAGATGGTCTACGTCTTCGATCCCAAGACGAACTTGCCCGTGCGCGTTCCGAACGACAACTACGTCAATCCCGGCGCGAATTATTACTTTCTCAAAGATCCGTCGGCGCCGTTCGACGCGACGACGAATCCGTATATCGGCAATCTCGGGACGAACGAAGGGAACGATCCCAACACGTTACGATCGACGCCGCAGATCCTCGTGAACCTCCACATCGAAGGCGACCTCTCGCCGCGGCTCACGGCGATCCTCGACGTCGCGAACCTGCTCGGCTATTACGCGCCGACGGCGTACCAGAATAATTCGTATCTCATCGGCCCGCCGGGCTATACGGGCGGAAACGCGACCTACGCGAACTGCTACGGCCAGATCCTCGCGGGCGTCTCGCCGTGCGCGCCCGGGTTGCCGAAGGGAACGACGCCGTACACGCTCGGGAACGGCGTTCCCACGAACGACGGCGTGACGCAGAGCGTGCCGTGGGCGTACGGCACGAACGGCTACACGCCGCAGAGTTATCCGCTCGGGCGGACGTTGCAGATCCGCTTGCGGTATCGGGTCTGACGTGCGCGTTCGAGCGGCAGCGGATCCTGCGACGGGCGGGCACGTCCGAGGGGCGACGCCGATCGTGCGTCCCCGTCCGCTCGCATATGCGCGTAGGGATCGATCGCGCGCGGACGCCGTCGGCGGGCAACTGCTCGTTTTGGCCGCGACGGCGGTTCTGGCGGCCGCGATCGGCAACCCGATCGTCGAGGGGATCTCGCGCACGGGTTTGGTCGGCGGTTCGTACGACGACACGAATCGCTTGAGCGTCGTTCCGGCGCTCTTCGCCGGGCTCGTGCTCGCGCTCGGAGCGCTCGGGCTCCGTTGCCTACGTGCGTGGCGCGGTTCGACGAGTGCGATCGACGACGACTGGCTCCACGTCGCGGCACGTGCGTGGTCGCGGCGATCGCTTCGCTTCGATCTCCTCGCGGTGTTCGCGATGCAGATGATCGCGTTGTTCGCGATGGAGACGAGCGAGCGTCTTTTGACCGACGGACATCTCGTCTCCGGCCTGGCGTGGCTCGGCGGACCGGTGTGGTTCTCGATCCTCGTCCACGCGACGCTCTCGTTCGCGTGCCTCACGGTCCTGTGCCGCTTCATGCGTGCCTCGGTCGCGACGATCGTCGACCTCTTGCACGAGACGATGAGATTTTTTTGCGAAGATCTCGACGACGACGCGCGCTTCGTGCGACGTGCGTTCCCGCCGACCTGCTCCGGCACGTCCGACCCGTGCATACGACGCACGCGCGGCCGTGCACCTCCGACCAGACGCGCGTTCGCCTAAGTATTTACGCGTCTCTCTGCGTCGAGCGGTCGCCCCTGCGATCGCCGGAGGTTTCGAATTTGTTCCGATCGATCGGTCGATCGGCCGCGCTCTGCTTTGCGAGCGCGGCGATCGTCGTCATGCACGTCCCGGCTCGAGGAGCCGAAATCACCACGGGGATACTCTCGGGAGTCGTAACGGATTCCGGCGGGGCGCCGCTCGCGGGCGTCACCGTTACCGCGTCCGCACCATCGGGACGATACGCGACGCGGACGAACGCGCGCGGCGAGTACTCGATCCTCGGAGTCGTCCCCGACTCGTACGCGATCTCGGCCGAATTGCAAGGCTACACCGGCGCCGTCCAACAGAGCGTCGTCGTTCTCGTCGGTCAGTCCCAACGCATCGGCTTCGCGCTCGCGAAGGAACTGCGGACGATCGGCAAGGCCACGGCCACGTCGCGGTCGTTCCGCGTCGGCGCCACGACCGACACCTTCGTGGTGACGGGCGATGCCGCGCAGGCGCGCTCGCCCGTCTCCGTGTCGTCGGGTCTCTCGGCGTTCTCGGCCCAAACGGTGCAGGGCGCCGCGTCGAACGCGCCGGGCGTCGGGTTCGACGGTCTCGGGAACGTGTCGGCGCGCGGCGGCAAGGTCGACGACACGGTTTTCACCTACGACTCCGTGCCGATCCCGCAGGGCCTCGTCGTCAATCCCGGCGGAAATTTCGTCGGCGCGCAGACGCCGACGACGGGCGTCGGTCAGACGTCGGTAACGCTCGCGGGGTACAGCAATCAGTCGGATAACGCGCTCGGCGGGATCGTCAATCAGGTGCCGCTCGTCGGCACGTATCCGACGCAGGTCGAGACCGAACTCGGGATCGGCGCGCTCTCGCAGTTCGACGAAGCGTCGCTCCAGCTCCGTACGGCGAGCCCCGATCTGCGTTCGCGGCTCGCACTATCGACGCGCTTCTCGAGCGAATACCTCGCGTTCGGCGACGGCCACACGTTCTATCCGGGCGAAGCGTCGGTCGTCGGGATCGGTCTGCAGGCCCGCGGCCAACAGTCGGTCGCGTTGAACTACGACTTCGCGGCGACGAAGCACGACACGCTCGGTCTCCTCGTCTTCAACGGCTCCGCGAGTTACGATCAATACGGCTCGCCCTTCGCGGGTCAGACGATCGGCCTGCTCGACGGCACGAACCCCGACGGCAGCACGATACCGTTCCCCGGTTCCACCGATCAGAACGCGCCCGTGACGTCGGCATCGCGGACGCGCGGGTTCTTCAACGTCATCAAGGGTCAGTGGACGCATTCGAGCGATAATTCGCTCGAACGATTACAGATCTACCAATCGTTTTTCGGGGCGCGCGCCAACGGACCGTTTTGGGACGACAACGCCTACGGTCAGGGCGCGGTCTCGCTCGTCTCCGCCAATACCGGTCGCCTGACCGGCATCCAATTCGACGGCACGATCTCCGGGAGCCGGAACGCCTTCCAGTACGGCGTCGAACACCGCGTCGACAACAGCGTGCTCGACGAATTCGTCCCGACCAATAACGAGACGGTCCATTCCAATCCGACGCTGCAGACGACGCTCGGATATTTCGGCGACACGTTCCAAGCCTCGAACCGACTCTCGCTCTCGGGGACGGGCCGCGTGTTCGCGACGCACGTCATCCCGCACATCGGATACAGCTACGACGTCGGCGCGCTCGATCCGCACTTCGGCGCATCGTATCGCCTCGGGAACACGTATGCGTTGCGCGGCACCTTCGATCACAACACGGTCGCGCCGAAGCCGTCGGAGACCGACTTCGTCGATTCGACGAACACGCTCGCGAACGGCGCGCTCGCACCGTTCGTCCCGCTCTCGCCCGAACGGAGCAACGACTTCACGTATTCGTTCGAAGGGGGCGGTCGGACGCAGTTCCGTCTGACGTACTATCAGAAATTCGAAGAGAATCGGATCGACTCGATCCCGCCCGACCTGCGGACCGCGGTGCAAAACGGTCTGACGCCGAGTAGCGCCGGGATCCCCGGCAACGTCGGAAACCTCCGCGCGAACGGGTTCGAGTTCTATGCGAAAAACGGACCGCTCACGCTCAACGGAAACCTCGTTCGCGCCTACTCGTCGAGCGGTTCGGAGTTCTCGTACAACGGCCTCAACACCGCGGCGCTCTTGGCGGGCCACTTATTTCCGGTCTCGTATCTGCCCAATCTCAGCACGACGCTCTCGTACGAGTTCCGCGCCGGTCGACGCTTCCGGATCACGCCGGAGGTGTCGTACGAGTCGGGATATCCGTTCGGCGTCGGCAAAAAGATCTGGGTCATCGGACCGGATAACAAGACCCCGATCCTCGTCAATAACGACAACAACGTGAATCCGGGTGCCAATTACTATTTCTTGCGCGATCCGTCGAACCCGTTCAACGCGGCGACGAATCCGTATATCGCGAACCTCGGAACGCCGGAGGGCGACGATCCGTATTCGCTGCGCTCTCCCTCGCAAATACTCGTGAACCTCCACGCGGAAGGCGATCTGACGCCGCGCCTGACCGCGATCGTCGACGTCACGAACTTTCTCGGGAATTTCTCGCCGACGCAGCTCGTCTCGAATCCCTATCTCGTCGGTCCGCCGGGGTATCGCGGCGGCAACCCGACGTACGCGGCATATTACGGGACGTCCGCGGGATATCCGACGCCGTACACGCTCGGCAACGGCATCCCGACGAACGACGGCGTGACGCAGATCCTCCCGTGGAGTTACGGACGGAGCGGATACGTCGGCGAGAGTTGGCCGTCCGCTCGCACGATTCAAGTACGACTCAAATATCGTATGTGAGACGGCGCGCCGTCTCCGTTCGGATCTCCGCCCGCCGGTCGGTTCGATCGACGGGCCCTCCTCATCACACGGGCTGACTCGGGCGCCCGTCGTGCGAAACAAGGCGATCGGGACGAGATCACGAGCGACTCGTTCCGGCGACCTTGCGGTGCGTAGCTCGGGAGTGAGTCGGTATGGTATCGAGCAACACGGGGCGGGGAGGCATCGACCGGCGACTCCTCTGGTGTTTCGTCGTCTCGCTGTTGCTCAACGCGTTTCTGTGGGTCGCGTGCCCGCGGCTCGCATTCCATCGGGACGACACGCGTCAGAAGGTCGTCGTTTCGTCGATCCATTTCGAACGTCGGAAGCCCCCGCGACCGCATCCTCGCCTCGCGCGCCGACCGCGGCCGCGACCGAAACCCGTAGCGTTGCGAACGCCCGCGCCGCGGCCGCCCGCCACGCCAAAACCCGAGGTGCGCAAGAAGATCGTCGCGCCCGCGCTCGCGAAGCCGCACCGCCGCCTCGCGCCTCCGCTCGTGCAACGCAAACCGTCGAGAAATTTCGACGGTACGCCGTCGATGTCGTTCACGACGCACCAATCCGCCGCGCTCGACTTGCCGACGAATTGGTCGAAGCAAGATCTGGCGAACGGCGCGGCCGCCGATACGACGCTCTGGATCGACTTCAAGAAGGCGAAGGGCGCGATCGTGCCGCGCGTCTTTCTCTTACACCTCAACACGAGTTACCTCAGCGGGCCGACGCTCGACGACGCGGTTCACGACATCGTCGGAAATCTTCGCGAGGAGGGCGCGAAGATGTACGTCAGCAAGGCGAGGCGCGTCTGCGGCGGACGGGTCGTCGGATGGTTTCTTTCGTACGAAAAGCCCCGCGACGACCCGCCGTTGCAATTCATCGATACGATCTTCATCTCGGGCGACACGGTCTATCGGGCGACGTACTCCCGTGCCGCGGGTCAACCGGAGGATCCGAAAACGCGTGCGGCGCTGAGTACGCTTTGTCCGTCGCGATGA
>CAZZXB010000121.1:0-8269 GCA_964658025.1 uncultured Janthinobacterium sp. | reverse complement strand
AAATATGCCGAGAGCCGGGATCGAACCGGCGACACCAGGTTTTTCAGACCTGTGCTCTACCGACTGAGCTATCTCGGCGCGTCGGACCCTAGAGAGTATGAGAAGCGTCCGAGTCGGTCCTTCAAGCGTCATCGGAGCGTGGAACGCGCTCGCCCGAAAGGGCCGAGGACGAACGCGGTTCGCCACCAGCGACACCAAGTTTTTCGGGCCTGTGCTCGTCGGAGGCCGCCCTCAGGACATGTGTCGGAGCACCGCGGCGACGGGCTTGCGACCGGGCGGCGACGGCTCGATCGCCGGTCGGCCGAGATAGACGAAGCCGACGATGCGATCGCTCGGCGCGAGTCCGAGGTGCGCGAGCACGTCTCGGTCGCGCACCATCGCGCCCGTCCGCCAGATCGCGCCGAGGCCGAGCGCGTGCGCGGCCAGAAGCGCGTTCTGCACGGCGGCGGCCGTGGCGGCGAAATCTTCTTCCGCTCGGACGGGATCCTCGCTCGTCACGGAGCTCACGGCGACGACCACGGGCGCGCGCATCGGTTTGCCCGCCTCGCGGCGCAGGTAGTCGTCGCGATCCGTGCCGGCGAGCGTCGTCCGCGTCGCCTCGCTCGCGGCCCACACCGCGCCGAGTCGCGCGCGCGCGTCGCCGCGCAAGACCGTGAACGTCCACGGTTCGGTCAGCTTGTGATTCGGCGCGGCGATCGCCGCTTCCACGATCCGCGCGATCTCGTCGCCGGAGACGTCGCCCGCGAGCTTTCCGACGCTACGACGACCGAGCATCGCTTCGAATACATCCATCGCGTCTACAACGTGCAACGCGCGTGCGACGCCCCCTCTTTCACGAGCCGTCGCCGAATCGCGACCTCCGCTCTTCGCTCCCACGGAGCGAGCGTCTCATCGACGCCGCCACGCAGCGATTCATTAAACGCAGACGCACGTCGCAGTTGCGTTCCGGAAAATGCGAGGCATATGCTCCGCCCGTCGCGACCGTTCCGATCCGGAAACCTCCGCATCGAAGCCGCGCATAAAAAAGAAACCTCGATCGTATCGAGGCTCTTCTTTTCCCGGCGACTCGATCGTCCGGGGAAAACTGGCGACGTTGAAGGGGCTCGAACCCTCGACCTCCGCCGTGACAGGGCGGCGCTCTAACCAACTGAGCTACAACGCCAGGCTATGGTGGGCACGGTTGGGATTGAACCAACGACCCCCCGCGTGTGAAGCGGATGCTCTCCCACTGAGCTACGCGCCCATGTTTGGAAGCCCACCCCGAGGCTGACGAAGATGGAGTATACCGTATAGGTCGCGCGGTGTCCATCCGCGTAAACGGACCGACGTGCGGGGTTTGCTCGCGGTTGCCGCCTTCCTGTTTCTTCTCGCGAGCGCGAACGGTCCGAGTCCCTCGCCCGTCGACGCGTTCGCGCGCGCACACCGCGACGTCTCGTCGGGCGATCCCACCGCGCGCATCGCGTTCGACGAAGGACTGACCTTGCTCTACGCCTTCGCGCCCGAAGCGGCGCGCGCGGCGTTCGTACGCGCGCAGACGGCCGATCCCACGTTCGCCCTCGCTTCGTGGGGCATCGCGATGTCGCACGGCATCAACATCAACACCTCGTTCGATGCCGCCGAGCAAGCCGCGGGGCATCGCGCGATCGCGAAGGCGCGCGCGCTCGAGACGAACGCGCCGCCCGTCGAGCGCGCGCTCGTCGATGCGGCCGATCGTCGTTTTTCGTTCGCGCGCGCGGGCGACGCGGATCGTTCGGCACGCGCGTATCGCGACGCGATGGACGCCGCGGCCGACGCGTTTCCGAACGACGACGACGTGCAGACCCTCGCCGCCGAAGCCGAGATGGACGTCGATCCGCCGTCGGGCAACGCGACGACCGTCCGACGCCTCGAACTCGTGCTCGCGCGCGACCCGGGACACATCGGCGCGAACCACTTCCTCATCCACGCGCTCGAGGACGCGAAGGATCCGCAGCCGGCCGTCGTCGCGGCGCGGCGGCTCGCGACGCTCTCGTTCGAACCCGCGGCCGAGCATCTCGCGCACATGCCCGCGCACGCGTTCATGCGCGCCGGGATGTATCACGACGCGGGCGTCGCGAACGAACGCGCCGTCGCGCTCGTCGCCGCCGCACGGGCGGCCGATCCCGCCGCGCCGATCACCTATTTCGATCACGATTGCGACTTCGGCGTCAAGGCGTTTTCGATGGCGGGCGAATACGCGCGCGCGCGCGCGATCACCGTGCCGTGCGCGCTCGACGGACACAGTCTCGCGTCGGCCGTCGATCTCCGTTTCGGGCACTGGGACCGACTCGCGTCGGACGAGCGCGGCGAATACGCGAGCGGGATGCTCGCCGTCCACGACGGCAAATTCGACGAAGCGGCGACGCACCTCGCGGCGCTGAAAAAAGCGTCGGGCGGCGTCGCGGCGACGGCCGCGAACGTCCTCGCCGCCTCGATCGCGCGCGCGCGGGGCGACGGTCCGGGCGAGATCCGCGCGCTCGAGGCCGCGGTCGCGGCGCAGGACGCGCTCGGTTACGACGAACCGCCGCCGTTTTGGTTTCCGGTCCGCGAATCGCTCGGAGCCGCCTACGTCCGCGCCGGTCGCTACGCCGACGCCGAGCGAACGTTCCGCGACGATCTCGCGCACGATGCGGACGATCCGCGCGCGTACTTCGGACTCGCGCAGACGCTCGACCGCGAACATCGCGCGAGCGACGCCGCCGCCGCGCGCGACGCGTTCGCGCGCGCGTGGCAGCACGCCGACGCGACGCTCGACGTGAACGATCTCTGATGCTCGAGCGCTTTCGCCGCATCGCGCGCCTGCGCGTCGTATTCGCCGACGTCGACATGCTGCGCCACGCGAACAATCTCGCCTATCTGCGCTGGGCGGAGACGGCGCGCACGGAGTACTTCACCGAGGTGATCGGCGACGATCAATTCGGCGCCCGCGGGATGATCCTCGCGCGAACGACGGTCGATTACGAATCCGAACTCGCGTTCCGCGAGCGCGTCGCGATCGGGTGTCGCATCGCGCGCATCGGACGAAAATCGTTCGAGTTCTCCCACGAGATCTGGAGCGAAGACCGCGGCGTCCGCGCGGCCGTCGTCGCGAACGTCATGGTCGCGAAGGATTTCAACGCGGGCGAGAGCATCGCGTTCCCCGACGAATGGGTCGCGAGGATCGTCGCCTACGAGCGCGAGCCCCCCGAAGGCGCCGCCGGGCGGGGTCTAGACGCGGGGAGTCGAATCGGCTAGACTTCCAAAGTCCCCAACCGAGGGCGCGTAGCTCAGGGGGAGAGCGCTACATTGACACTGTAGAGGCCGAAGGTTCGAAACCTTCCGTGCCCACCATCTTCGAAGACCCGTCAGGAGCGTCGCCCTGGCGGGTCTTTTTTATTAAACGCCGGGCGCCGAATCGATAACGGTCGGTGCGGACTTTCGCGCCGCGAACGATCGACGCAGACGTCTCCTATAAAATCACGTTTTCTCTTACAGGCACCCATATCCGACATCGCGCACCGTGGTCGCATGAGCATCAGCCGTTGCATCGCCGCGGTTCTCGTCGTGACACTCGCATCGGCAGCCGCCCCGCCCGCCGCGCGAGTCGCACCGTATACGCAGACGTTCTACGGCACCGTGCGTAGCGATCCATATCATTGGATGGAGGCCGGCGGTCCCAATTTGCTCGCCTATCTTCGCCGACAAACCGCTTACACGCACGACGTCCTTCGAAACATCTCCGGGCGACGCAAGATTCGTAAAGCCGTTACGGATGCGTTCGGGTCGTCGGGCGCGGCCGCGAGTACGAGCGGCGTGATCCGCGTCGGATCCCACGTATTCTTTCTTCAGGATCTCCCGAACGACGACGCGCCCTCGCTGCTCTCGCGCGCGGACGGACGTAGCGTGGCATCGGTGATCGTGAACGCGAAAACCCTCGCCAAGGGCGAAATCATCGCCTGGTTCGTGCCATCTCCCAACGGATCGAAGATCGCATACGGCGCGACGCGATCGAGCGAATACGTCGTCGTGCACGTCTGCAACGCGAACGGAGCGAATGACGTCGCGCAAGCGATCGAGCCGAGCGTCATCCCTTACGTCGCTTGGCACGGCGAAAACGCGTTCTACTATCCGAGCGTTCGAGCCTCGACGACGAGCCGCACGGAAACGAGTTACCTGCACGAATTGGGGGACGCAAGGGGGCACGACGTGCCGATCGCGGGATACGGCGTGCGCGGCCCGATGGGCTCGCAATCCTCGCGCGATCTGTATTCGACCTACGCCGTGCTCGACGGCAACGCCGTCGTCGCGACGATCCAGCACGACGTCACGCCGCACCAAGCCGTGTTCGTCGCGCCCTTTGTTGGTGCGACCCGCGCGAACGGACCTTGGCGACGGCTCTTCACGTACGAAGACGGCGTCGTGGCGGTCGCCGCGGCCGGGAATTCGTTGTACGCGCTCACCGACCGCGGGAGCGCTCGCAGGAGCATTCTGATTCGCAATCTTTCTACGGGAGCGTCGGTGCGAACGATCGCCCCGGATCGTGGCTATCGCGAGGCGATCTTTGCGAATCGATCGGGTCTCTTCGTGGCGGAGCGCGTCGGATCGCTGACACGGGTGGAACACTACGACGCGAACGGGTCCGCGCTCGGCCCGCTCGCGATCCCTCCGGTCAACGCGATCGGCGCATTCGACGGCGCCCCGGAAGGGAACGTATTCGCGCTTCAATCGGCCTCGTTCGCCGATCCGAATCGATGGTTCGAGATCGACGGTGCCCGTGAGACGGTCCGGCCCATGCGAGAAAATCTACCGCTGCCGCCGCTCTACGACGGCATCCGATCCACCGACCGTGTTGCTACGAGTCGCGATGGAACGAAGATACCCTATAACGTCATCTATCGCGACGGAACGCCGAGAGACGGGAAGCGGCCGACGGTCGTCATCGGATACGGCGCCTACGGGTACGACATCGAACCGCCCGTCCCGCCGGAGATTGCGGCGCTGCTGCGACTCGGCGTCGTGATCGTTCTCGCGCACGTGCGCGGTGGCGGCGAGTTCGGTGAGACGTGGCACCTCGCGGGCAAGGGCAGGAACAAGCAACACACGATCGACGACTTCATCGCGTGCGCCCGGGACGTCATCGACAGCGGTTGGACCTCCACTGCGAAACTCGCGGGGTACGGCGCGAGCGCCGGAGGGATCACGATCGGCGGCGCCATCACGCAGCACCCCGAATTATTCGCCGTGGCCATTTCGGAAGTGGGCTTCAACGACATGGTCGATCTCGAGAACATGCCGAACGGACCCGGCAACGTCCCGGAGTTCGGTAGCGTGAAGTCGCGTGAGGGCTTCCGTAATCTGCTGGCGATGAGCGCCTACGACCATGTCGTTCCGGCGGCGTATCCGGCGACGCTCCTCACGACCGGCCTCAACGATCAACGCGATGCTCCGTGGCAGGTCGCGAAGATGGCCGCCCGCCTGCAGGCGTCGACCACGAGCGGCAAACCGGTATTGCTACGTGCCGACGATCAAGGCCACGGCGTCATCCGCGATCCGTCGACCCAAATCGAATCGTACACCGACGAATTCACGTTCTTGCTCTGGCAACTCGGCGAGCCGGGCTTTCGAGTGAAGTAATCCCCCCGATGCGCGGCCCCGATTTCATCGAAACGGCCCCGACGTAGTAGGCCTTCCGCTCCGGGCGTCGTTCCGGACGGTCGCACCACGTGGGGATTCGCGACGGATCTCCATCGCTAGCGGCGCCGCCTGGATTCGGACCGGACGGTGCGCGAGATGATGCCGCACGGCCGAGTCGAACCCTCGTGCGATGCTTTGAATCTTGACGAATCTCGTGCGCGCGGGTCTCGCGCGCGTGACCGACCGGCCATACGCGCCGCTCCCGACGGCGTACGACGCACTCTTTCCGAACGGAACGTTGCTCACAGCTCCGAGAAAGCAGAAAGACCTTCGTAGGCTCTCCGCCGACGAAGCGGCATCGATCCGCACGCATATGAACGAGGACCATGCGGACGCCGTTCTCGGCTACGCGCGCACGTTCGCCGCGGTAACCGAAGCCGACTCCGCGCGCATTCGCGCGATCGATGCGAGCGGCATGGACATCGACGTCGTGAACGCCACGGAGACGCGCGTCGTCCGCGTGGACTTCGATCACGAGCTGCGCGATTCGACCGACGCACGCGAGACGTTGATTGCGATGGCGAAACGGTCGACGTAGGCGCGGCGCGCACGCGCTCGCTTCGCCTTTGAGATCGATCGAGGGCATCCACCGGAGGACACGAGAGAGCCCTCGATCGGACACGACCCCGACGACGGCGCGTCGCTTACGGAACAAGATCGCGCGGTGCTCGCGGTTTGTTCGCGATCTGTTACGCCCGGCGGGTCATACTCGGTGCGACACCTCCGATCTGAAAGGACCCGACGTGAAGCATCTGACTCGAGCGGCCCTCGGTGCCGTCGCAAGTGCGGCCGTCTATGCGACGACGGCGGAACACGCGTCCGCCGCCGTCTTGCGCCGGACGACGACCCAAGCCGCGACCGTCGCGACGGTTGCGACCGCCACGAAAGCCTTTCCGGCACTCAAAGGCATCCTCGACCTCGGGGTCGCCCCATCCGCAATGCCGTTGCACGTGGTCCTCGGACTCGCCCCACGCAACGCGAGCATGCTCGCCACGCTCGTCGCGCGTCAGGCGAGGGCGGGCGATCCGATGTTCGAGCGCTTCCTCACGCCGAGCCAAGTGGCGAGCACGTTCGGTCCCACGGGCACCTCGGTGCAGGCCGTCGCGTCGTATCTCGCGTCGCGCGGTTTCAAGAACGTCGTCGCGACGCCCGACAACATGATCGTCTCCGCCGACGGCACGGCGGCGCTCGCCGACGCCGCCTTCGGCACGAAGATCGACGTGCTCTCGAGCTCCGGCACGAAGATCTTCGCGAACGTCCTCCCCGCGTACGTCCCCGCGTCGCTCGGGGGGATCGTCACGTCGGTTCTCGGGCTCAACAGTTTGACGGCGCACGGCTCCGTGAAGCCGGCCCCGGCGGCGATCCAAGCCGCGCTGCGTAAGCGCGGGGCGTCGACGCTCGCGGCGAAAGCCGCCGCGACCCAGCCGTGCACGCAGCCCGTCGCCGGACTGTGCGCGCTCGACAGTTATTCCGCGACGGGCTTCCAGCTCGCGTACGACTCGCCGCAGGCTCCCGGCAATACGAACCTCTGGGGATATACGGGCAAGAACACGACGATCGCGGTGTTCACCGAAGGCGATATGCGCGTCGTGCTCACCGATCTCGTGAAGGCCGAAAATGCGAACGTTCCCGTGCTCCCGCACGTGACGACGCACGTCGTCAATGCGGGCATCGCGTCGCCCGATACGTCGGGTCAGGACGAATGGGATCTCGATTCGCAGACGAGCACGGGCATCGCGGGGAACGTGAAGTCGCTGTACTTCTACGTCGCGACCTCGCTCACCGATTCCGATACCGCGGTCGACTTCGATCGCTTCAAAACCGACGACATCGCGAAAGCCGGGAGCGCGTCGTTCGGCGAGTGCGAGGTCTTCCCGATGCTCGACGGCGCCGAAGTCCTCGAAGACACGATCTTCGCGCAGGCGGCCGTCCAGGGGCAGACGATCTTCTCTTCGGCGGGCGACAACGGCACGACGTGCCCCGTCGGCGCGTCGACGGGCGTCCCCGGAACGGGCTTACCGGCCCAGAGTTATCCCGGCGTCTCGCCGTACGTCGTGAGCGTCGGCGGGACGACGCTCGTCACGAACGTCGGGACCGGATCCTATAATTCCGAAGTCGCGTGGTACGGCACGGGCGGCGGCCTCAGCGTCACCGAGAACGCGCCGTTCTGGCAGAAGGGCGTCGTCAACCCCGTCGCGTCGGCCGCCGCCTACAAAGAAGTCCCCGACGTCGCGATGGACGCCGATCCGAACACGGGCGCGAACGTGATCGTCTCGGGCGTGCCGACGGGCGTCGGCGGCACGAGCCTCTCTTCACCGCTGAGTCTCGGTGTCTGGGCCCGGCTCGAGACCTTCAAAGGCAACAAGCTCGGGTTCGCGTCGCCGCTCTTCTACGCGGAATACAAAAAGTACACGACGTACAACGCGACGGCCGGACTCTACGTGCCGCCGACGCCGGCGGTCGGAGCGCTCACGCAACTCATCGGCGGCTTCCACGACGTGATCACCGGAACCAACGGAACGCCCGCGCTCCCCGGATACGACACGACGACCGGTCTCGGAACCTTCGACATCGCGAA
>CAZZXB010000120.1:0-8357 GCA_964658025.1 uncultured Janthinobacterium sp. | reverse complement strand
AGGAGACGTTGATCGAGATAGACATCGATCGTGGAAGATTGCGGACATAAATCGCTCGCACACGCCAAGACGAGGATGGTACGTTTTTCCCGACAACTCGAGCGTAAAAAAGAGAATGCAATCGATCGCTCTCGTCTGATGAACGGCTTCGCTTGATGAGTGGGTTCTCTTAGATGCAACGTCCCGTTATGCGCGTCGGAAACGCGCCAACGCACGCGCGCGCGATCGCGACGTAGCGCCCGAAACGTTACTTGGGTGGCAGGGTCGATGCGAAGGTGAGGCCGGCTTCGATCCACGTCGCGAGCGTTTCGGCCGTTCGACAGCCGTCACGGTCGACGAGCACGAAACCCCTCGCGCGACGACCGCCCATCTCGAGCGGCCGGACGTGCGGGCGCGCGAGCGTCGCTTCGTAGGCGTCGCGGCCGACGCGCACGAGCAACGCCGAACGCGACACGCCGCAACACATGTTCCTTGCGAGCATGAAGCAGATACCGCCCATCAGCTTCTTCTCGACGATATCCGTCCGCGCCGACAGCGCGGCGCGGACGCGCCCGGCGAGCGCTTCGTCGTGGGCCACGACTTACGCGAGCGGCCGCGTTTCGAAGCGGGCGCGATCGATCACCCGTGATACTTCGCGAACAACGCTCGAACCGAATCGTGGATCTCGGCGGTCGCGCCCTTGAGGCATTGATCGGCGCAGAGTTGACCCTTGCCCGCATCGTAGCAGGCCTGGACGCACGCCCAATAGTCGCGATCCGTCACCGCGTTCGTGTTCGAGGCACGAAGATCGTCGAGTTCTTCAGTAAATCCCATATCGCGCTCCGTTCGAAGTCGTGGAAGTCCTTAACGAATTTCCGACAGGCGCGCGGGAATCCATCCCGCACGACGCGCGCGTCACCGCGGCGGGAGCGCGAAGGTCGCGAGCTCGTCGCCGCGTTTGTAACCGAAGAGCGCGTTGCCGCCGGCGGCGACGGTGACGTACTCGCGATCGCCGATGCGATACGCGATCGGCGGCGCGTTGACGCCCGCCTCGCAGGCGTACGTCCAGAGACGTTTCCCCGTCGACGAATCGAGCGCGTCGAACGCACCGCTGCCCTCGCCGAAAAACGTCACGCCGCCCGCCGTCGCGAGCACGCCGCCGACGAGCGGATCCGCCGTCGCATACTGCCAGCGGATGCGGCCCGTCTGCGGATCGATCGCGCTCAGCGTTCCCGAGCGCGCGGACGATTCGTCGGGCGTCGCTTCCGTGTAGTCGACCGGCGTGCCGTCCTTCGCCGTCGCCGTGCGCGTACGGTAGAGCATCGGCAGGTTCGCGGCGGCGACGAACGCGAGCCCCCGCGACGCGTCGTAGGAGATCGGCGACCACGACGCGCCGCCGAACGCGGCCGGCGCGATCACGACGCCCGCCGCCGTCGGACGCGCGAAGAGATCGTGCTGCGGGACGAACGGATCGGATCTGCGGAGCAGCGCGCCCGTCGTGCGATCGAGGACGTAGAGCCAACCCGTCTTCCCGGCCTGCATCACGGCGGGGACGGTTCGATCGCCGACGCGCACGTCGAGTAAGACGGGCGGACTCGCGACGTCGTAGCCCCAGAGATCGTGCGGCACTTCTTGATACGCGAAACGCACGCGTCCGGTCGCGACGTCGAGCGCGACGAGCGCGACGCTGTAGAGATTGTCGCCCGGTCGCGTGCGGTCTTCGAATTGCGGCGAGGGATTGCCGACGCCGACGTACATCAAACCGCGCTCGGGATCGATCGCGGGCGTCGTCCACGCCGACCCGCCGCCGCTCCGCCACGCGTCGCGCGCGCCCGCCTCGGCACGCTTCTCGGCCGCGACGTCGCGCGGTAACGCGGCGCCGTCGGGCGTCGTCGTGGCGTACGCGCCCTCCCAACCGCGCTCGGGGATCGTGTACCAACGCCAGCGGAGCGCGCCCGTTTTCGTATCGAACGCCGCGTAGTATCCGCGCGTGCCGTAGTTTCCCGCAAGGCCGACGACGCCGCTCGTGAGATCGTCCGCCCGACCGTTCTCGACGTGCAGTCCGTAGCCGACGCCCGTGATCCCGACGACGACCTCGTCGCGATAGATCTGCGGCGCCATGTTCGCGAAGATGCCGCTCTGCCCGATCACGCTCCCCGTCGCGAGACGATCGCCCGTGCCGAGATCGCCCGTGGTCTCGACGCGCCCCGCGCGTTCCGTCGCGAGCGACACGTCCCACGCGATCGTCCCCGTCGCGCGATCGAGCGCGACGAGACGCGCGTCCGCGGTCGCGACGAACACGCGATCGCCCGCGACCGCGACGCCGCGATTCGCGGTCCCGCAACACGGCGTGGTTCGCAAGACGTGTCGGTAGCGCCACCGCTGGGCGCCCGTCGCCGCGTCGAGCGCGACGACGTCGTCGCCCGCGGTCGAGACGTACATCGTCCCGTCGACGACGATCGGCGTCGCTTCGAACCCGCCGCGCTTCCCCGAGTGAAACGTCCACGCCGGCTCGAGCCGCGCGACGTTCGTCGCGTCGATCGAGGCGAGATCGGAGAAGTGATGGTTCGCGAGATCGCCCCCGGGGAGCGCCCAGCCGGATGCCGTCGCGTTCGGCGCATCGTTCGGTCGCGCGTCGGGGGCATCCGCGGCACGAACGCTCGAGAGACTCGCACCGAGTAGCGCGAGCGCGACGAACGTCACCGACCGAGTCACCGAGGGCCGGGAGCGACGGCCATCGCTCGCGACGGGCCCGGAACGAAACGGTGCGCGCATGTCTCGAACCTTACCGATTCGCGACCGCGAACCATGCGGACGGGCGGCGCGCGACCTACGCGGTACGCGTGTGGAGTTGTTCTCGGAAGAACGAGAGACAGCGTTCGACGGCCTCTTTCGTGAGCGAGCCCGGTTCGTCGACGAGGTTCGCGGTCAGGACGCTGTGCGCCGGCTTCGGTCCGTTCGTCGTGTCGCCCGCGCTCTGCGGGAGCTCGTGACCCTCGAACGCGTCGCCGAAGGTGTTCCGTAACGTCTCGAAGCGCTCCGCACCGCAGAGCGGATCGCCGTGGAAGCGGAACCCGAGTATGCGCGCGCCGTCATCGATGCGTGCCTTCGCCGCGGCGATCTCCGCATCGGAGACGCCGAGATCGCGCTTGTGCGACGCGCCGAGCGGAAACGGAAGGCTCGGTTGCGAGAGGACCGGGGCCATCATGAACGGCTCGACCATCATCGCGAGCGCGAAATTTCCCGTGAGGCACATGCCGACCGCCCCGACGCCGGGGCCGCCGCAATCCGCGAACGCGCGGCGCGAGAGCGCGCGCATCCATTCGACGATCCGACTCGAACGATGCTGCGAGAACGTGGCGAACTCGCGCGAGATACAGGCGCGGACCATGCCGTCGAGCACGTACGGAATGGAGAACGGCTTGAGCGGGACGCCGAAGACCGTCGGCATGTAGACGGTGAAGCCCGCATCGACCACCCAACGCGCGAAACGCGCGACCTCGGGCGTGATCCCGGGGATCTCGTGCATGACGACGACCGCCGGACCCGTCCCCGCGCGATACACGTCGTACGTATGGCCGTCGTGCGTGAAGTCGAAGGTGTCGAATCCCGCGATCGCCACGGCGCTCACGAACGACGCCTCTCGAGACGGGACGGCCGAGAACTCGAATCGTAACGCATCCCCCGTACCTTGCCCATTTATCGCGAGCATCGCGAGACGGCGTGCGACGATCGATTCCGTGGGTACGGTCGCCCCGAAAGGGACCCATCATGAATCTCACGCTCGAACATCCCCGCAGCCCGAACGCGGAACTCGCGGGCATCGTCTCGCTCCCGCGCATGATCGACAAGACGCGCGCCGACGCCGAGGGCACGCTCGGCGAGTACGACGTCGATTGCCCGCACGACAAACCGGTTCTCGCCTTTCTCGGCGTCGACTACGCGACGTTCGCGAAGAAGCTCCAAGAGCTCGGATACGACGATGCGAAGGTCGAGGCGTGGGCGACGCCGCTCGTGCAGAAGCACGGCGCGAACGAGATCGCCGCGTTCAACGCCTCGCGCCGCGCGTGGAAGCCCGACGATCACTCGCAGGGCTTCTACGATCAGCTCAAACAGCAGGTCGCGCCGAATCGCCCGGACGTCACGACCTGGTTCCAGGTGCTCGACCTCGACGAGGGCCGCCCCGCATAACGTAACCCAGAGGACGATGGGGGCGCGACCGAACAGTTCAGCGGTAATCGTTTCGCATCGCTTTCCGGCGGGGCGGCGACTGCCGTAGGAGAGGTGTCCGCATGACCGTTCGCACTCCCGTCGAGCCGCGCGACCCCGAGGACTGGGCGCGCATCGAGCGCAGTCCCGCGTTCGTCGGGCTCGTGCGCGCGAAGGCGCGGTTCGTCGTCCCCGCGACGGTCTTCTTCGTCGCCTACTTCTTCGCGTTGCCGATCCTCGTCGGCTACGCGCCGCAGGTGATGGAACGCGACGTCGTCGGCCACGTGACGTTCGCGTACGCGTTCGCGCTCTCGGAGTTCGTGATGACGGGCGTCGTCGCGGCACTCTACGTGCGGAGCGCGCGCGGGTTCGACGCGAGCGCCGCGCGGATCGTCGAGGACGCCCGTCGCGCGTCTGGCGCCGGTCGCGAGAACCTCTCGTGACGAGTTCGCTCGCGCTCTTTCTCGTCTTCATCGCGCTCACGCTCGGGATCACGTATTTCGCCGCGAAGCGCACGCACACGACCTCCGAATTCTATAGCGCGGGTCGTTCGCTCTCGGGCTTCCAGAACGGGTGGGCGATCGCGGGCGATTACGTGTCGGCCGCGTCGTTTCTCGGGATCACCGGCCTCATCGCGTTTTTCGGCTTCGACGGATTCATGTATTCGGTCGGATTTCTCGTCGCGTACCTCACCGTGTTGTTGCTCGTCGCGGAGCCGTTACGCAATACCGGGAAGTTCACGATGGCGGACGTGCTCACGTTCCGCCTGCGCAGCAAGCCCGTGCGCGCGGTCGCGGCGCTCTCGACGATCGCGGTGAGTCTCTTCTACATGATCGCGCAGATGGTCGGCGCGGGCTCGCTCGTGAGCTTGCTCATCCCGCAGCTCTCGTTCGCCTCGGCGATCGTGCTCGTCGGCGCGCTCATGCTCGTCTACGTGATCTTCGGCGGGATGCTCGCGACGACGTGGGTGCAGATCGTCAAGGCCGTGCTCTTGCTCGGTGGCGGGTTCGTGCTCTCGATCTTCGTGCTCGCGCACTTCCACTTCTCGCTCGGCGCGTTCTTCGATGCGATCGCGAACGTGCACGGAACGGTGAAGAACGCCGCGGGCGAGGTGGTCGCGACGAAAGATTTCACCCAACCCGGGTTGCGCTACAACGGGCGGTGGGGCGCGCTCGACCTCATCTCGCTCTGCGTCGCGCTCATCTTCGGGACGGCGGGTCTGCCGCATATCTTGATCCGCTTCTATACCGTGCCGTCGGCGAAGGCGGCGCGGACGTCGGTCGTGTGGGCGATGCTCGTGATCGCGGTCTTCTACGTGATGACGACGTTCCTCGGATTCGGCGCGGCGACGCTCGTCGGAAAGGCGAACATCGGCACGCGCGAGACGGGTGCGAAAGCGAGCGCCTACATCGCCGCGCATCCCGACGACGCGCCGAAGCTGAACGAGCAGTTGCAGAAGGAAGGCTACATCGTCCCCGCTCCCAACAACAATCTCGCGGCGCCGTTACTCGCGGGGCAGCTCGGCGGTCCGCTCTTTCTCTCGTTCGTGTCGGCGGTCGCGTTCGCGACGATCCTCGCGGTCGTCGCGGGGTTGACGATCGCGTCGTCGTCGGCGTTCGCGCACGACATCTGGTTCACGATCGTCAAGAACGGCCAGGAGAGCGACGGCGAGGAGGTCTTCGTCGCGCGCGTCGCCGCGGTCGGCATCGGGATCGTCTCGATCGTACTCGCGCTCGCGCTCAAGACGCTCAACGTCGCGTTCCTCGTCGGGCTCGCGTTCGCGGTCGCCGCGAGCGCGAACGTCCCGGCGATCGTGCTCACGCTGTTCTGGCGTCGATTCAATACGGCGGGGACGATCGTCGGGATGCTCGTCGGGCTCGTCTCGTCGCTCGCGTTGATCGCGATCAGTCCGGCGGTGATGGGCGTCGACGCGTCGACGGTCGCCGTGCGGCATCTCATCCAGGCACCGGCGCTCTTTCCGCTCGAGAATCCGGGGATCGTGTCGGTGCCGCTCGGGTTCGTCGCGGCGATCGTCGCGGCGCTGCTCACGCGCGACCCGGCGGCCGAGTCGACGTTCGCCGAACTCACGGTGCGTGCGAATACGGGGCTCGGCGCGGAGACGTAGGTCGCGCGCTCCGACGGCCGAGTTCGAGGAGCGCGGAGTGGCGGACGTCGGGCCAGTTCTCGAAGTCCGAGCGGGCGATCCAGCGCAGGTAGCCCGTGGGAATCTCGCCGAGCGCCCGACCGCGATGCATCCCGAAGGGCAGACGCGCGAGGGCGCGCGGGTTCGCGAGCATGCGACGGAGTTCGCCGACGTCCGGCGCGAAGCCGAGATTGGCGTAGCGACGGAGTAACTCGACGAGCAACGCCGCCGTCGTCTCCGCATCGCCTTCCGCGCGATGTGCCGGCTTCGGCGGCGCGCCCCTTTCGAGACGTAAGAACGCGCGGAGCGTTTCGTTGCGATAATTCGGTGCGTCGACGACGCGGCGCGCGAATTGCATCGTGCAGATGCTCGGGCGATCCGCGATGAACGGGAGGAACCCGAGATCGAAGCGCGCGTTGTGCGCGACGACGACCGCATCGCGCGCGAGCTCGCGGATTCGCGCTTCGAGCGCGGCGAGCGTCGGCGCGTTCGCGACGTCGCGATCGACGATCCCGTGGACCGCGGTCGCGCGCGCCGGGATCGCGCGTTGCGGGTCGACGAGCGAACTGAGGCGGTCGACGATCTCGCCGCCGCGCATGCGCAGGCACGCGATCTCGACGACGCGATCGTATCGCGGGTCGAGACCGGTCGTCTCGGTATCGACGACGGCAAAGATCGTCGTCGCGAAATCCTCGGTCGCCACGGTTCGAGTTTCGCATCCGCCCGTGACACCAGGATGGCACGATCGTTCTTGGGTTCGGGACGTGGTCGCGATCTCGCGGTCTTGCGATCTCGCTTCGAGCTGATCTTTTTTTTCTAGACGAGACTCATGGATACGACCATCGGCGTCTACGAGGCGAAGACGCACCTCTCTCGGCCGATCGATCGCGCGGCGACGGGCGAGCGGATCGTCATCACGCGACATGGTATCGCCGTCGCCGAACTAGCGGCTTGCCGGGAGTTCCTGCGGCTCCGGTGAGGCGGGCGGACTCGGCGTTACCGGCGTCGGCGGCGGCGGAGCGACCGGCGAGGGAATCGGCAAGCGCGCCGGATCGATGCGGATTTCTTTTCGTGGCTCCCCGAGTTCGGCCATGCGTCGTCTCCTCGCGCGCGGAGCCGCGACCCCGCGCGTTCCGTCATTCGCTCTCGCATCCGTAGAGACGCGCGATCTCGCGGCGGAGTTTCCGCGGTCCCGCGGTGATGCGTAGCGGATAGCCGTGCGTCGCCCGGAGCCCACGTTCGTGCACGACGATCTCGCCCGCGAGCGCGACGCTGCCGCCCACGAGTCGCGCGCGGCCCGCGTGAACGCGGAGGTAGCGTCGCATCTCGCGCTCGTCGATGAAGGCGTGGATGCCGGCGCCGTCGTCGAGATCCGCGCGATACGCCGCTCCCGGCGGCCAGATCTGCTCGCCGTGATAGAGCGAGACGAGTCCGCGTTCGCGCGCCTTGCGGTGAAAGCGGAACTGCCCGAAGGTCGACGCGCGTAGCGGCGACGCGGCGTTGAGCGTCCCGACGAACCACACGCGATACCCGACGACGCATCCGCTCTGCCCGTCGACTTCGTACGCCGGTATCGCGTCGCCGCACGATCGCTCCGAAGCGCGCGCGATCGACTCACGGCGCTCGCGTACGACGATGACGGTCCCGAAGATCGCGGCGACGACGATCGTGAGCCACGTGGCGATGCTATCGGACATCTCGGCCAAACGTTACGGACTTTCGCGGCGCCTTCCATTTCTTCGACGCCTTTCGTCCGGGCGCGTGGCCTTCGGGCATCGCTTCGATGTCGGTCCGTCCCGACGAGACATCGAAAATCACGTGTTTTTAAAAACGATACCGATCGGTCTACTTCCGAAAATCGGTTTGGGAGTACGTTCCTCGTCGGCGACTCCTGCGATCGATGTTTCACGAGGCGCGACCATCGCGAACCGTCACGCCCGCCAAGAGCGTCGGGCCCGCCGAGATCATCGAGACCTTCGCGACCGTCGCGTCCGCCGAGAGCGTCGAGACCGTCAGGCCCGCCAAG
>CAZZXB010000119.1:0-8786 GCA_964658025.1 uncultured Janthinobacterium sp. | reverse complement strand
CGGCGCGACCGTCGGCGTCGCGGTCGGCGGCGCGACGATCGCGGGCGCCATCACGACGGTGTTCGAAGCGACGTTCGTTCCCTTCGCGAAAAACGAGACGCTCGCGACCTTCGCACCGTCGTAGAGGACCGCGACGCCGTTCGTGTCGGCCGGACTCGCGAGCGACGTCTTGTTCGTCGGCGCGTCTTTCGCGTCGGAGGATCGTAATGCGATCGGCGCCGCGAACGGCGCGTTTCCGATGATCGTGTAACCCGCCGCGTCCGAGACCACGACGGCGAGCGGGATCTTCGCGGCACCGCTCGGCGTCGCGTTCGCGAGCGCGAGCGAGACGCTCGCGGGGATCCCGTCGAGTATCAACTTCGAGAGCTTCTGCTGTCCCGCGACGACGACGACCGGAGGCGTCGAGTTCGTCGACAGCGGCGCGCCCTTGCCGTCCACGAGCGGGTAGGCGGTAACGGTGAAGACGTGGCGCCCCGCAGCCGCTTTGAAGTTCACCTTGCAGACGAGGCTCCCGCTAACCGTGGAGCAATTCGGTGCGCCCTGCACGAGATCGACCGTCTGCGGATTCGCGCCGTCGGTCAGGATCGTTAGCGATTTCGTACCCGCCGACAAATAATCGGGCGTCCGGCGCCCCGGCGCGTTGGCCGCTTCGAAGATCTCGAAGGCCGCGGTACCGGTCGGGACGGTCCCCGTCGGTGCGGTGCCGGTCGGCGCCGTTCCCGTAGCGATCGGCGCGAGCGGCGCCCCGCTTCCGCCGCCGCTACAGGCGGCGAGGCCGACGAGTGCGAGGATCGCGAGCGCTCTCCGAGATTCGGCGATGGGCTTCATATATGACGACATCCTATCGTTGCAAAAGACGAGATACGACGGCGACGGCGGGGCGCCGAAGGATCGTGCGTCGCGTGCGAAACGCGGGGACCGAATCGCCGGGGAAAGGATCGAATAGAAACGCGAACGCGCCGATCATTATCGGTGTCGGCGTTTCACGAAGAAAGATGAGGTACCGAAATTTCACACGCGCGCACGGCCGATCGTGCGCGGAGATCCCGGTCGCGTGAGTCGGAGCACACTTCGCGCGCGAAGGCGGGTCGCAACCCGGCTCGCGAGCCGGGCGCCTTCCGCCCGGTTACGTGCTCGGCACGCCCTCGCGCACGATCTGGTCGCGGGGGCACCAATACACGTTTCGATTCGCGATCGACCCCGAAACGATCGGCGTGCCGCAGCGTCGGCAGGGAAGACCCTCGCGATGGTATGCGTAGAAGCGATCGACGCGACGGACCGCGCCTTTGGGACGCTCGCGATCTTCCGGCGCCGTCGTCACGATCCGTCCGACGCGCACGCCGTCGAGCATCAGCCGACGCAGACCCGACCACATCGAGCGCCACGTCGCGGGATCGATCGCGACGCCCGGCGTTCGCGGATGGACGCGATCGATGAAGAGGATCTCGGAACGATAGATGTTGCCGACGCCCGCGATCGTCGCCTGATCCATCAGCAGTAGCCCGATCGGCGAGGCGCTCGCGACGATCCTTCCGTACGCGACCATCGGATCGGCGTTCGGATCGAGCGGATTCGGTCCGATCCGCGCCTCGAGTCGAGCGCGCATCTCGGCATCGTAGAGTTCGATCGCGATGGCGCCGCGCAGTTCGTACCAGCGCGCCGACGTATGCATCCGAAAGCGCAGGATGCCGCGGATCTCGGGCAAGGGCATCGGGCCGTCGTCGAAGCCGCCGAAGCGACCGAGATGGACGTGGAGGTACCGACCCGCGCCGAAATCGTAGAGGAGATGCTTGCCGATCGCGAGCACGTCGCGCAGCGTCTTTCCGTCGAGTACGGCCGCGACGTCGTCCGATCGACCGTCGGGAGAATCGACGCGAAGACGTTTGCCGACGAGCGTTTCGTGCTGGGCGCGGGCGTAGCGGGCGACTTGCGGACCTTCGGGCATCGCCACGACATTCGGACGACGCGTGCGTCGTCCGCTGCGATCGTGCGCTCGGAGCGTTACGCCGTCGGCGGGCTCGCGCCGCGCAGGACGACCGTGCGCGTCGGAAACGGGATCTCGATGCGCGCGGTTTCGAACGCGGCCTCGATGGCGACGATCGCACGCGACCGCGTCCGTAGCGTTTCCGCGTGTTCGGACGCCGTCCAGAAGCGCATCGTGAGGCCGATCCCGTCGTCGCCGAACTCCGTCGCGTCCACCACGACCGGGGGCGCGGCGAGGACGCCTTCGACCGACGCGAGCGTCCGTCGCGCGAGGTCGAGCGCATCGGGGAGCCGCGTGCCGTACGCGACGGCGATGGTGAGGTCGCTCCGACGTTGCGCGAACTTCGTCCTCACCTGCACGGAACTCGTGAAGACGATGGAGTTTGGAATGAGCACGAACTCGCCCGTGTAGGTTCGCAGATTCGTGGTCCGGACGTCGATGTGCTCGACCACGCCTTCGTACGCGCCGACGGCGATCGCGTCGCCGATCCGGAACGGTTCGGCGATCAGTAGCAAGATGCCGGCGAGAAAATTCTTGAAGATGTCGGCGAACGCGAAACCGATCGCGACCGAGCCGAGCCCGAGCGTCGCGACGACGTCGCCCAACCGCAGTCCCGGGAAGAGCAGGAGGCTCGCGACGACGATCCCGACGATCCAAACGCCGATCGCCGCGCATTTCGAGAACAGGATGTGCAAGGACGTGCTGCGGACGAGTCGCGTTCCGAGCGTCCGCGCCGAGCGATCCGCGACGCGCGAGAGCAGCGACGCGGCGAAGAGGACGAACGCCGCGAGGATCGCGGCCGGTAGCCGTGCGATCGCGTCGCCGAAGAGCGCGAGCGCCGTCGCACGCGCCTGGTCGGCGAGCGCCGACCAGGTCGAGCCGTTCGACGACGTCTCGGCGAGCGTTCGCGCGGCCGCGCCCGAAATCAGACCCACCGGAAATAGCGTGCGCTGATCGCCGTTCCGGCGACCGTCCACGCGAGGAGCACGACGATCCACGCCGCGTAGTGCGAGAGGGACTGGCCGTACATCGCGATGCCGCGAAACGCGTCGATGAACTGCGTCGAGGGGAGCAGCCGCAGTCCGTCCGCCACGACTTTGGGGAAACGATCGATCGGAATGTAGGCATCGCTCAGAAACGAGAGCGGAACGGTGAGGAGGCCGGCGAGGTTGTTCGCGCTCTCCGTCGATTTCACGACCGCACCGATCACCGTGCCGAGCGCGACGAACGTCGCCGCGCCGAGCAACAAGATCGCCGCGATCTCGAGCGGATCGCCGACGACGCGCACGTGGAAGACGAGGCCGCCGACGAGCGCGAGCAAGATCGCCTGCATCGCGAGCAGCGCCATCCGGTAGCAGATGAGCGACGCGAAAAAGATCCAGGCCGGGAGCGGCGTGAGATAGATCCGGCGTAGTAATTTTTTCTCGCGAAACGTCGCGAGCATCGCGCCGACGCCCCAGAACCCGGAGCTCAACACCTGCGCGCCGATCACGCCCGGGAGGAGAAAGACGGACGCGGTCTTCCCGCCGAACGCGAACGAGAACACGAGCAGGAAGAAGATCGGGATGCCGATCGACCAGAAGATCATCTCCGTGTCGCGCACGAAATACCACGTGAAATTCGCGCGGGTCTGCGCGCCGAACATGCGCGCGAGGCGCATCACGCGGCACCGCCGAGCGCGGCGTCGTCGAGCGCCTCGCCCGTGATCGCGATGAACGCGTCTTCGAGTCCCGGGCGATGGAGGTCGAGCGCGTCGATCGCGATGTCGCGCGCGTTCGCGTACGCGACGATCGTGCCGAGCGCGCGGCCGGGCTCTCCGCGGACGGCGAGCGACCAGCGTCCGCCGCGTTCCGACCACGTGCCGAGCGCGTCGAGGTCGTTCCCCGGCGCGAATCCGCGCGCCGCGAAGTCGATGCACGCGTCGCCGCCGTATCGCGCGACGAGCGCCGCGGGCGAACCGCGCGCGACCTCGCGACCGCGTTGGACGATGCAGATGTCGTCGCAGAGTCGTTCGGCCTCCTCGATGTAATGCGTCGTCAGGACGATCGTCTTTCCGGCCGCCTTGAGTCGCTCGACCTCGGCCCAGAGGATGCGCCGGCCGAACGCGTCCATCCCGGCCGTCGGCTCGTCGAGGAAGACGACGTCGGGATCGTGCAGGAGCGCGATGCCGAGCGCGAGTCGCTGTTGCTCGCCGCCGGAGAGTTTGCCGACGAAGCGATCGCATTTGTCGCCGAGGCCCACGCGGTCGGCGATCGCTTGCGTCCGCGGCGCGACGCCGTAGTAGGTGGCGTAGAGCGTGAGGATCTCGTCGACGCGCGCTTTCTCCGGAAGCGACGTCGCCTGGAGTTGCACGCCGATCCGCGTTCGGAGCGTTTCGAAATCGCGTCGTCTCGCGGGATCGAGTCCGAGCACGCGGATCTCGCCCGACGTCGGTTTCGTGAGGCCGATGCAGGTCTCGAGCGTCGTCGTCTTGCCCGCGCCGTTGCGCCCGAGCAGGCCGAAAATCGATCCCGCGGGCACGTCGAACGAGAGTCCGCGCACGGCCTCGACGCCGCCGAAGCGTTTGACCAAGTCGCGAACGACGATCGCTGATTCCGCCATGGTTACCGCCCCTTTGACGACGTGCGGCCTTCTCCGTTCGCGTCCCGCGCGGGGAGGACGCGTCCGCCTGCGAACGGATCGCCTGGTGAGCGCGAACGACGACGGGACCCGACGGTGAAGGCGACCCTTTTCGCCGACGGCGGGTCGCGCGGCAATCCCGGACCCGCCGCGAGCGGCGCCGTCCTCTACGCGGCCGACGGGACGCCGCTCGCGGAGATCGGCGAGTTTCTCGGACGCGCGACGAACAACGTCGCGGAGTGGCGCGCGCTCATCGTCGGTCTCGCGAAGGCGCGAGAACTCGGCGTCGACGAGATCGTCGTGCGGATGGATAGCGAACTCGTCGTCCGTCAGGTCACGGGCGTCTACCGGGTGAAGCACGCCGACCTACAACCGCTCGCGGCGAAGGCCAAAGCGCTCCTTCGCGATTTCAAGACGGTCGATATCGGTCACGTGCGGCGCGCGGAGAACGCCGCGGCCGACGCCGTCGTCAACGCGGTTCTCGACGAGGCCGCCGAACGCGCGCGGGCGGAGCGGGCGGGTCTCGGCGATTGATCCAGAAACCCGCCCGACGTGCGAAATCGTGCGATCCCGATCTTCATCTGCGTCGTCGCGATCGTCGGGGCGCTCCTGACGGTCGTCGTCTTCGAGCAGACGCAGGTCGGTCGTTACCGCGCGGCCCGCAGCGTCGCGAACCAGCGTTCCGAGGTGCGCCTCTCGCTCGAGATCCGATACGACGCGGGCGCGATCGCGGAGGAAGCGTATCGGATGGCCGATCTCGACGGCGTCTCGCACGCGACGTATCGCATCCTCTCCCGTGACGGCACGCAGATCACGATCGAGGAGCGCGCGCGACCGACCCTCGATCCCGATTCCAACGTCGCCTATCTCTTCCAGCGACTCGTCCAGGACGGCATCTGGGAACTGCGGACGAAGCCTCCGCGCGGCGACGTTCGCACGCACTACGCCGTCGCGATCGCGCAGGTCGCGGGCGACGCGCACGGCTCGCGGCTCGTGCGGTTCACGGATCCGCATTATTGGGCGACGACGGGCGGCCATCAATTCCACATCACGCTCTCGCGCGACAAGCCCGTCCCCGATCTCTTGCGCATGACGAGCACGACGCTCGTGGAGCCGCGTTACGAAAAACTCATCGCCGATTTCCGGGCCTTCGGCTCGACGGGTTTTCGCGCGAAGATCGTCGCCGCGCGCGAACGCATCGCCGGTCGCGCGTGAGGATCTCCGCGAAGACCTCGGCGATCGTCGTCCTCGCGATCGCGCTCGCCGCCGTCGCCGGCTTCGAAGCGTACGAAAAGCTCGAGGATCCGGGGAGTCAGACCTTCGGCGCGACGGTCGTGCGCGGCGCGACGACGCTCCCCGAGGTCGCGCTCACCTTCGACGACGGGCCGAATCCGCCGTACACGAACCGTATCCTCGACGTCCTCCGCGACGAGCGCGTGCCCGCGACGTTCTTTCTCGTGGGCCGCGCGGTCGTCGCGTATCCGGACGTCGTCCGCCGCATCGCGCGCGAGGGTCACGCGATCGGCAATCACACTTGGGATCACGGGCATCTCATCGTCGAGACGCGCGCGAGCGTCCGGCGGGAACTCACGCGGACGAGCGATGCGATCGAACGCGCCGCGGGCGTCCGGCCGACGCTCATGCGACCGCCGTTCGGCGCGCGCGACTACGCGGTGCTCGGCGTCGCGCGGGCGCTCGGCTACCAGACGGTGATGTGGAGCGTGCCGCTCCCGCGCGATTGGGACCGTCCGGGCGACGCCGCGATCGCGCGCCGCGTCGTCGACAACGTCACGGACGGCAGCATCATCGTGCTTCACGACGGCAACCGCGGCATCGTCTGCGGTCGCGCGACGCACGTCGCCGCCGCCGTCTGCGATCGCGGTCAGGACGTCGCGGCGACGCGCGAGATCGTCGATACGCTCCGCGGACGCGGCTACCGCTTCGTCACGATCCCGCGTCTCGTCGCCGACGCGCGCAAGGCGGGTCCCGCGAGACCTCGCGTCGCGGCGCGTTTCTGATCCTCGCGCCCGTCACGCGACGCGTCTCGTGAGAGGTCCCGACGTGGGACCGCGACGGCGAGAAGACGATCGGTTCGAGCCGCCGATGCGGCCGTCGCGTCCGCGACGATCTTGCCTCATGCGTACCGGCGTCCGTGGTAATCGATGTACCCGTCGGCGTGTCGGCCCGACGGATCGCGGTGCGTCCAATGGACGAGCGGTCCGTAGCGCGACTCGGGGACGAGTTCTCCGCGGACCGCGACGCGGTCGCCGACGACGACCGGGAGGCGCGGCGCGAGCGTGACGTTGTCGACGATCTCGACGCGATGCCCGTCGTCGGAACGAACGTCGAAGGCCTCGTGCGTGCGATGCGTGAGCGCGCTCGAAAAGAAGCGCGGTGCGGACACGACCGTCCCCGTGAAGTCGACCTCGCTCGGCGTGCGTTCGCCCAGACCCGCGGAGAGCGTGTTCATCATCGGATGATTCACGCGCGCGGATCGCCGCCGCAAGGGGCGCGGCGGGTGCCGCATGCGAACGACCGCGACGTGGTCTTCTTTCTCGCGACGGCGTTCATGTCGCTCGGTCTCGTCAACCTGCGCTTCGATCGGAACTGGCTCGCGGGTCAGGGCCGCAGGCTCGCGATCGGCGTCCCGCTCGTCGCGGCGTACGTCTATTTCGAAATGCCGGCGCTCGTGTTCCCGCAGGCCGCGACGCTCTTGCTCTTCACGCTCGTTCCCAACGCCGTCTACGGCATCGGCGATTCGGCGCGGATCGCGCTACGGGCGCGTCGGATCGTCTCCTTGCGAAAGGCGCCCGTCTGGCCCTACCTGCTCGCGCTCGCCGTGCTCGGGCTCTTCGCGGGCGTGCTCGCCGTCGCGCCGCTCGTCGACGCCGGCGGACTGCGCGACGTCGCGAACGCGACGATCGCGACGACCGCGCCGCCGGGTGCGGACGTCGCGCGCGTGCGCGTCGTGCCGCAAGAGACGGCGGAGTTCGCGGGCAACAAAGTCGTCGGCCAGCTCGGGAGCTATTACCGCGTCGGCGCGTATTCCGTGCAGCTCGCCGCGGGCAAGCTCGTCTGGATCGCGCCGCTGGAATTCGACGGTCCGATCCAATGGCTCTCGCGTCGGTCGACTCCGGGCGTCGTGATCGTCGACGCGGAAAATCCGGACGCGCCCGCGGAATTGCGCGAGCGCGCGCCGCTGCGCTACGTGCCCTCGGCCCTGCTCAACGAGAACCTGCTCCGCCACGTCTACCTACGTTACGGTACCGAACAATTATTGGAGGCCACGGTCCAACTCGACGACTCGGGCGCGCCGCAATACGTCGTCGCGCTCGGGCGTCCGACGATCGGCTGGTCCGGAACGGTCGTCACGGGCGTGGTGCTCGTCGATCCGGCGACGGGCGAGATGCGGCGCGTCGCGCGCGCGCGATTCGACACGCTGCCGCGCTGGGTCGGTCGCGTCGTGCCCGCGTCGCTCGCGCTCGACTACAACGTGTGGTTCGGCGCGTGGGTGCACGGGCTCGTGAACTACTACGTCCTCCGGCGCGACGTGCACGTGCCCGCGCGCGACGAGGTGTTCGGGCTCTCCGCGGGCGGTCGATTCGTGTGGTTCGTCGACCACACGTCGCCGCTCTCCGACCAGTCGATGACGGGCTTCACGTACATGGACGCGCTCACCGGCGCGCTGACGTACTACACGTCGTCGGCGGGCGAATTCAACTCGCGCGGCGCCGAGGACGCGGTCTCGTCCAATCCCGTCGTCCGTCAGGGCAAACTCATCCCGACGCAGCCGTTATTGTACAACGTTTTCGGCAACAACACGTGGGTCGTGCCGCTCGTCGCCGAAACCGGAAAGTATCAGACGCTCGCGCTCGTGCAGGCGAAGAACGGGCACGCGATCGTGGGTTCGAGTTCGAGCGCGTCGCCGCAACGCGACGCGTTCGCGCAAGAGGCGGCCTTTCTCGGCGTCGCCGCACCCGCGGGCGCGGCGTCGCGGCCGGATCCGGGTCGCCGGACGAGCGGGATCGTCGATCGCATCGCGGCGAGCGGCGATGCGGCGTACTTCACGTTGCGCGGGTCGGCGCGCGTCTTTCGGTTGGACCTGCGGCTCGATCCCGCGCTCGCGCTCGTGCGCGGCGGCGACGCGGTCGCCTTCGACGCGCTCGCTCCGAAGGGCGGCGAG
>CAZZXB010000118.1:0-8855 GCA_964658025.1 uncultured Janthinobacterium sp. | reverse complement strand
CGCAGATCTCGCCGACGTTGTGCGGCGGGATGTTCGTCGCCATGCCGACCGCGATGCCGGACGACCCGTTGACGAGTAATTGCGGCAGACGACCCGGGAGCACGACCGGCTCCGTGCCTTGATTGTCGAAATTCGGAACGAAGTCGACCGTATCGCGGTCGATGTCGGCGAGCATCTCGAGGGCGATCCGCGCGAGGCGCGCTTCCGTATAGCGGTACGCGGCCGGCGGATCGCCGTCGATCGAACCGAAATTCCCGTGCCCGTCGACGAGCGGATAGCGGAGCGTGAAATCTTGGGCCATGCGCACGAGCGCGTCGTACACCGACGAGTCGCCGTGGGGATGGTAGCTCTTGAGCACTTCGCCGATGACGCCCGCGCACTTGCGGTGCTGTTTGTCCGGCGTGAGGTTCATCTCGCGCATCGCGTAGAGGATGCGTCGTTGCACGGGCTTGAGGCCGTCGCGCACGTCGGGGAGCGCCCGCGAGGCGATGACCGACATGGCGTACGAGAGATAGCTCTCCCGCATCTCGTCTTCGACGTTGACTAAAGCGACTCGATCTCGTTCCAAGAAACTCTTTTACTAGCGCTCAGCGCGGCTGCGAGCGCGGCTTGATGACCGTCCCGACGAGAAATCCGACGATGCCGCCGACGACGGCCCCGATGACGGCGATGACGACGATCTTACTCCCGACCGCCCCCCCGTGCTGTCCGAACGAGAGGAAGCGCTGACTCACGAAGAAGGCTTCGAAGAGTGCCGCGACTACAGCCGAAACGACGCCCGTGATGATCCCGACCAATACGTCGTTCGCTCTCCACCACATCACGTCTGGCTTCGCGTCGCGACGAGCGAGTTCTTTGTGACGCGCGAAAGCGCCGTCCTCGCCGATCGGTCGGCGTTCGAGCGTTTCGCCGAAACGTTCGCGCGCACGCTGCGCGCGGGCGACGTCGTCGCGCTCTCGGGCGATCTCGGTGCCGGAAAGACGACGTTCGTCGCCGCGGCCGTCCGCGAACTCTCCGGTCGCGACGAGGTGACGAGCCCGACGTTCACGTTCCGTCAGACCTACGTCGGTCCGCCGCTCGTCGAGCACATCGATTGCTACCGCGTCGACGACGTGCGCGAAGCGAGCGAACTCGGATTGCACGAAGCCTTCGAATCGGACGCGATCGCGTTCGTCGAGTGGCCCGAACGCCTGCCGGACCTCGTTCCCGAGCGCGCGATCCGACTCGCGATCGGCGGCGCGGGCGACGCGCCGAGAACGATCGCGATCGAGCGTCCGTGAGCGCGGGCGCGGAAACCTCGGGCGCGGGCGCCTGGCTCGGCATCGACGGCGCGCTCGGCCCCTTCTCGGCCGCCGTCGTCCCGAGCGCGGGGGACGGCGCGCCGCGCGTCGCCGTCGGCGCGGGGAACGACGCGCTCGAGCGCGGGCTCGCGCTCGTCGAAGAGGTCCTCGGTTCGGAGGGACTCGCCGGAATTCGCGGGATCGCCGTCGGAACCGGACCCGGTTCGTTCACGGGGGTTCGGATCGCGATCTCGTTCGCGAAGAGTCTCGCCTTCGCGACGGGGCTCCCGCTCGTCGGCGTCTCGTCGTACGACGCGTACGAACCGACCGATCCCCCCGCGAATCCGCCGTTCGCGACCGTCGTCCACGGGCGCGTCGGCATCGCGTGTCTGCGTCTGCGGACGGATAACGGCACGCCGCTCGTCGCGTGCGGTCCGTACGACGACCTCGCGCGCGCGATCGCCGAACGCGTGGCGCCGGGCGAACTCGGCTGTTACGGGCGTCCGCAGGGCGTCGCTCCGGCGCTTGGCGAACGCGGAATCATCGTGCGCCCACTCTCCCCGACAAGCGACGTTCCGGCCGTCTCGATCGCGAAACGCGCCGCGGGTATCGCCTTCGTGCCGACCGATCCGCACGCGTTACGCGCGGATTACGGTGAGGCGCATTACGCGGAGCGCGCCGGAGCCGGGCCGACCGCGTGAGAGCCGACCTCGATCCGCGCGCGGCGGATCGCCCCGAGCGTCTGGCGATCGCTCCGATGACGGCGGCGGACATCCGCACGGTCATTCGCATCGAGGCGTTGTCGTTCACGTCGTCGTGGCCGCCGAGCGCGTTCGCGAGCGAGCTCAACGACAACAAGCTCGCGCATTATTTCGTCGGCCGCGTCGCGGGCGACGAGATCGTCGCGTACGGCGGGATCTGGGCGATCCTCGAGGATTCGCACGTCACGACGATCGCCGTCCATCCCGATTGGCGCGGCAAGCGCTACGGCGAGGAGATGCTCGTGCATCTCCTCCACGAAGCGATCGACCGCGGCGCGTCGTGGATCACGCTCGAAGCCCGCGAGTCCAACGGCGTCGCACAGAATCTGTATCGCAAATACGGTTTCACGACCGTCTCGACGCGTCGCGCGTATTACAGCGACAACGGCGAGAACGCGGTCGTGATGTGGGCGGGCAATCTCCGCGGCGAGCTCTATCGCGCGCGACTGCGGACGCTCGAGGACGAACTCTTCGCCCGCATTTCGGGCGGCGGCCGCTGACCTCGTTCGTCGCGCTGGGACGCGCGGTTCGGGCCGACATCGGCCAGGATCACCGCTACGCGCACAGCGTCCGCGTCGCGCGTTTCGCCGAACGACTCGCGGTCCGACACGGCGAGGATCCCGATCGCGCGCGGATCGCCGGGATGTTGCACGACCTCGCCCGACTCTACGAGCCCGCGCGGCTCCTCGCCGAATGCGAGGCGCGCGCGATGCCGATCGACGCGTTCGAACGCCGCAACCCGATCGTGCTCCACGCCCGCCTCGGAGCCGAGCTCGCGCGGGAACGGTACGGAATCGACGATCCCGAGATCCTCTCGGCGATCGCGAAGCACACGGTCGCCGCACCCGCGATGTCGCGCTTGGAGACGATCCTCTATCTCGCCGACGGCCTCGAGCCCGGCCGGACGTATCCCGAACGCGCGTCGCTCGCCGAACTCGCGTTCGAAAATCTCGACGAAGCGATGCGTGCGGTGTTACGCTCGACGCTCGATCTCTCGAATCGGCGCCGGTACGAGGCCGCACCGCAAACGTACGCCGCGCTCGCATCGCTCGATCGCGCGGAAAGGAGCGAACGCTCTGCCTGATCTCATCGCGGTCGTTTGCGCCGCCGCGCTCGACAAAAAAGCCGAAAACGTCGTCGTCCTCCCCCTCGAAGGCCGGACGATCGTCGCCGACGCGTTCGTCGTCGCGACGGGTCGCTCGAAGATCCAAACCCGCTCGATCGCCGACGCCGTCAACGACGCGGCGCGCGAGGCCGGCTTCTCGCCCGGCCGGATGGAGGGCTACGCGGACGGCGGCTGGATCCTCATCGATCTCGGGACGGTGGTCGCGCACGTCTTCACGCCCGACGAGCGGACGTTCTACAACCTCGAGCGCCTCTGGGGCGACCCCGAAACCCGCGCGGCACGCTCCTCGTGAGACTGCGGACGCGGCGCGAACGCGAGATCCGCACGGGGATCAAACGCGTCGGCGTTTGGATCTTTCTCGCGATCTTCGTGGCGAGCATCGTCGGGGCGGCGATCATCACCGTCGCGCGCTGAACGAGACGTGGTCTTCGGCGTGGAACAAAGCGCGCCGAAATGGGTACACCGTAGCGTGCAAAACGCGAGGTCGAACCCTATGAAAATCAGCGCGGCGCTCGCCGCCCTCGTCGCGATCGTCGGCACCTTCGTGTCGCCGGCATTCGCACGATCCGACTACGTCCAAGATCAAGCGGCGCTCTTCTCCGCCGCGACCGTCTCGAGCCTCAACGCGTCGATCGGCTCGTTCAATCAGGAGACGGGCAAAGAAGTCGTCGTCGTCACCGTACCGTCGCTCACCGGCACCACGGCCGAAGCCGCGGCGGAGAAAGCGTTCGCGGACCAGCGCGTCAACGGCGTCCTCGTGTTCCTCGCGAAAGCGGAGCACAAGCAAGGGATCATCCCGGATCGCAAGGCCGCGGCGTTCTTCCCGCCGGGTGAGATCGCGAGCATCCGCTCCGCGATGCGCGGCTACTTCCGTTCCGGCGATTTCGACACGGGGATCACGACGGGCGTGAACCTCATCATCTCGCAATATCGCAGTCACGAGCGTTCGCTCGCTCCGACCCGCAGCGGCGCCTACGCGCCGACGGCGGGATCGCCCTCGACTTCGCAATCCTTTGGAGGAGGCGGCATGTCGCTCTTATGGCTCATTCTCATCCTGATCGCGGGTTTCATGATCATCCGCGCGATCTTTCGCGCGATGTCGGGTCCGCGTCGCTATCCGCCGGGTTACGGCGGCGGTCCGGGTCCGGGGTACGGCGCCGGCATGGGCATGGGTGGTCCGGGTTACGGCGGCGGCTACGGCGGTGGAGGCGGCGGCTTCTTCAGCGGATTGCTCGGCGGCCTCGGCGGCGCGTTTCTCGGCAACGAACTCTTCGGGCGTCATGACGGCGGCGGGTTCGGCGGCGGAAACGAGGCGGGCGTCGTCCCCGATCAGTCGTACCAGCAAGATGCGTCGGGCTGGCAGAACGATGCCGGTCAGGCCGACATGAGCAACGCCTCCTTCGGCGACTACGGTTCGTCGGGCGGCGGATTCGACGGCGGCGGCGGTGGCGGCGACTTCGGCGGCGGCGGGGATTCCGGCGGGGGCTGGTAATCCCGGCGGCCGCTCGGGCCGCTTACGGTAGGACGACGAACGGAGCGAGGGCATCGACCTTCGCTTTCGTCATTCCGGCGACGTCGAGGAGATCGTCGACCGATGCGAACGGCCCGTCGACCGCGCGAAACGCGACGATCCGATCCGCGAGCGCCGGCCCGATCCCGGGGAGCGTCGCGAGTTCTTCCGCTCCGGCGGCGTTGAGGCGGACCGGCCGCGAGGCCGATTCGCTCGCCGAGGCGGTACCGGTCGCCGCACCGCCGTCGACCGTCCGATCTCCGTTCGAGGCGCTCGCCTCGCCGCCCGATCCGTCGGACGACGCGCCGATCGCACGATTCTCGTCGAGCGGAGCGCGACGCTTGCGATGTCGGCGCTTCTTGCGGTGATGCCGCGGCGGGTCGCCCGCGCTCGGCGCGTTCGGCGCGTCCGCCGCGGCGGCTTCGCCTCGTCTCGGAACGACGAGCTCTTCGCCGTCCTCGATGCGACCGGCGAGGTTAACGGCGATCGGGTCCGCCGCCGCCGTGACGCCGCCCGCGGCGCGAACCGCATCGTTCGCACGGCTCGACGGGGCGAGTCGATAGACTCCGGGTCGGGCGACGGCGCCCGCGACGTACACGACGACCGCATCGCCCGGCGCTCCCGTCGGACGTCGCGCCCGAACGGCGATCGCCGCGAGCGGGGCCGAAACGGTCGACGTGGCGGCGGCCGTCTCGCCGAGATCGACGCCCGCGACGGGATGCGGCTCGCGTCCCGGTACGAAACTGCGGAAGGCGGCCACGAGGACGGCGGCGCCCCCGACGACGACGAGAACGAGCGGACGGACGTGCATCATGTCCGCTCCGTCGCGACGTCGACACGAGCCGACAAGTCGATTAAATCTGTGACTGGCTTGTGAAAATCGGGAGGTGAACCCCAGGCTCCGATGGGAATTCGTCCGCCGAGCCGACTTTCGTCGTCATTCGACGGCCGACAACGCGGCTCTCTCGCGTAAGGAGTCCCTATGAAGACCAGCTGGACCCGTCCCTCGTTCGACGTCACCTCGACCGGTTTCGAAGTGACGATGTACCTCGGCACCCAAACCGCCCGCTAGGCCCGCACGCATGATCGGCGCTGCCGTCGACTCGGGTCTCGTGGAACGCCTCCGAGCGGTCGGCGCGCAGCGCTATCACGACAAGCACCCGTTCCATCGAAAGCTCGTCGCGGGCGAACTCGACCGCGCCGCGATCCGCGCGTGGGTCGGGAACCGCTACTACTACCAGAAGATGATCCCGCAGAAAGACGCGTACGTGCTCGCGTCGCTACCGTCGAGCGCGTATCGTCGCGCCTGGATCTCGCGCATCGCCGATCACGACGGCGCCGACGGCCGCGTCGGCGGAACCGAGAAATGGCTCGCGCTCGCGCGTGCCGTCGGCCTCGACGAGCGCGACGTGCTCGCGGAACGGACCGTCGAGCCGGGGACGCGCTTCGCCGTCGACGCCTACGTGAATTTCGCGCACCATCGTCCGTGGCTCGAGGCCGTCGCGTCGTCGCTCACGGAACTCTTCGGACCGCCGGTCATGGCCGCGCGCGTCGCCGCGATCGTCGAGAAGTATCCGTGGATCGAGCGCTCGGCGCTCGCGTATTTCGAAGATCGCTTCGATCTCGCGAAGCGCGACGCCGATACCGCGCTCTCGTGGGTGCTCGAACATGCGACGACGCCCGAACTCGAAGACGCCTGCGTCGCGGCGCTCCGTTTCAAATGCGACGTGCTCTGGTCCGTACTCGACGCGACCGCGATCTCGTGCGGCGTCTTCGCGTGAGCGTCTATCGGTTCGCGCCGGGCATCCGTCTGCGCGAGAGCGATTGCGGCAAGGCCATGTTACTCGTACCGGAGGGCATCGTGAATCTCAGCGACACCGCATCCGCGACGCTCGCGTGCGTCGACGGCACGCGCGACGACGTCGCGATCGCGCGCGAACTCGCCACGAAGTACGACGCGCCCGAAACCGCGTTACTCGCCGACGTCCGCGATCTGCTCGACGCGCTCGCGACCCGCGGCTATCTCGTCGGTGCCGCGTGATCGCGCGCGATCCGCTCTCGCTGCTGTGCGAACTGACGTACCGTTGCAACCTACAGTGTCCGTATTGTTATAACCCGCTCGATCTCGGCTCGCCGCGCGAAGAACTCTCGCGCGAGGCGTGGCTCCGCGTGCTCGACGAAGCCGCCGATCTCGGCGTCGTCCAGGTCGGTTTCTCCGGCGGCGAACCGACGCTGCGCGGCGACGATCTCGTCGCGCTCACGAAGCGCGCGACCGAGCGCGGATGCTACACGAACCTCATCACGCAGGGCACGTTTCTCGACGACGGCCTGCTCGATCGCGTCCTCGACGCGGGGCTCGCGCACGTCCAGATCAGCTTCCAGGCGCCCGAAGCCGTCCTCGCCGCGAAGATCGCGGGGACGAACGTGTTCGCGAAAAAACTCGACGCGCTCCAACGCGTGGCGAAACGCGACGTCGCGCTCACGTTCAACTACGTCCTCCATCGCCTGAACCACCACACGCTCGAAGCCGTCATCGCGATGGCCGAACGCGAAGGGATCCGCCGTCTCGAACTCGCGAACGTGCAGTTCTACGGCTGGGCGTACAAGAATCGCGGCGCGTTATTGCCCACGCGCGAACAGGTCGCGCACGGCGAAGCCGTCGTCGCGGAAGCGCGCGCGCGCCTCGGATCTGCGATGGACATCACCTACGTCCTCCCCGATTATTTCGAGGAGTATCCGAAGCCGTGCATGCACGGTTGGGGCGAAGTCGCGCTCACCGTCACGCCCGACGGCCGCATGCTCCCGTGTCCCGCGGCCGCCACGATCGCGACGCTCGAGTTCCCGAACCTCACGACGTGGTCGGTCACCGATGCGTGGCGGAACAGCCCGGCGTTCCGCGCGTATCGCGGCACCGATTGGATGCCCGATCCGTGTAAGTCGTGCGACCGGCGCGAGATCGATCACGGCGGCTGTCGCTGTCAGGCGTTCTTACTCGCGGGCGACGCCGGCCTGACCGATCCCGCATGCTCGAAGAGCCCGCACCACGACAAGGTCGTAGCGCTCCGCGACCTCGTCCCCGAAGAATCGTTCTCGCCGCGTCGACCGGAGCCGGCCGCCGTCTGATGCTCGTCCGGGTCCTCGGTTCCGCCGCGGGCGGCGGCGTGCCGCAGTGGAATTGCGCGTGCGCCAACTGCGCCGCCGCGCGCCGCGGCGAGCGCCCGCGACGTTCGCAGTCGTCGTTCGCCGTTTCGGGCGACGGCGAAACGTGGTGGCTCGTCAACGTCTCGCCCGACGTCGCACAACAGATCGAGACCTTCGCGCCGCTCCAACCGCGGAGCACGCGCGGCACGCCGATCGCGGGCTTCCTCGTCACCGATGCGAACGTCGATCACCTCGGCGGCCTCGCGGTGTTGCGTCAGGACGGCGACCACCGCTTCGACGTATATTCGAGCGCGACGATCCGCCGCGTCGCATCGTCGCAGCCCGCCTTCGCGCCGTTCGCGCACGCGCCGCACGCGTGGCACGCGCTCGCGATGGAAACGACGCACGAACTCGCCGGAGGCTTGCGCGTGCGCGCGTTCGCCGTTCCGGGTCTCACGCCCGGATACGACGGCCGTCGCGCGCTCCCCGAAGCCGTCGTCGCCTACGAAATCGAAGATCCCGCGCGCCGCACGCGCGCGCTCTTCGCGCCCGTCTTCGCCGCGCTCGCCGAACCGATCCACGACGCGCTCGCGCGCGTCGATCTCGCCTTTCTCGACGGCTCGTTCTGGTCCGACGACGAACTCGCCGGGCTAGGCGTCCCGAAGCCCGCGCAGAGCCTCGGCCATCTCCCCGTCGGCGGCCCCGACGGTTCCCTCGCCGCGATCGCCGCCCGACCGCCGCGCGCGCGCGTCGGCTACGCGCATCTCAATAACTCCTCACCGCTTCTCGACCCCGCATCCCCCGAGACCGCCGCCGTCACGCGAGCCCGCGCATTCGTAGCCGCCGACGACATGCATTTCTCACTCGAGCCCGCCCCCGCCCACCGCTAAGGAATCGCTCCCAACCGGAACGCCCCGCGCGGCTCCCCCGGACATACGATTCTCCGCCGACGCACCGCACCCAAATCCGCGAACCGCCGCCCCCCGCAGCCGGAACGGCCTGCGTGGGTTCCGCGGGGTATGCAGTTTTCCGCGGAG
>CAZZXB010000117.1:7015-8942 GCA_964658025.1 uncultured Janthinobacterium sp. | reverse complement strand
TCGCTCGCCTCGCGCGCGTCGTCGCCCGCGTACTCGTCGAGCGCGGCCGTCTGATACGCGGGTGCGAGCAAGCGCTGTTGTTCGTGCTGTCCCACGCGATCGACGATGCGTTCGCCGTACGCACGGAGTTGCGACGCCGTCGCCGGACGGCCGTTGATCCGCGCGCTCGATTTTCCGCTCGCCGCGATCTCGCGCGCGAACGTCGCCGCCTCGTCGGGATCGAACTCGAAGCCGTCGGCGATCAGGCACGCGCGGAGCGCTTCGCTCGGTTCGATCTCGAGCGAGACGCGCGCCCGCGCCGCGCCCGTCCGCACGACGTCGGTCGCGGCACGATCGCCGAGCGCGAACCCGAGCGCGCCGAGGAGCATCGTCTTGCCCGAGCCCGTCTCGCCCGTACACGCGGTGAAACCGCTCGCGAACTCGATCCGCGCGCGCTCGATCAGACCGAAATCTTCGATCTCGAGCGAGGCGAGCCGGGCCGGCGGCGCCGCCGGCGCCTCAGCGATCTTTGACCGGCGCATTCCAACGCAACTTGCCTTCGAGAACCGAGAAAAAATCGAACGGTTTGCGCCGCGCGAAGAGCACGGGTTTCGCATAGCGCGTCACCGTCACGCGATCGTTCGGACCGAGCGACATGAACGCGATCCCGTCGGATTCGAGCGAGACGCCGGGCGTCTCGCTCGCGCAGACGATCTCGATCTTCGACGACGACGGCACGACGAGCGGTCGCGCGAAGAGCGTATGCGGTAGGAGCGCGGCGATGATGAACGCATCGACGTTCGGCGCGAGGATCGGACCGCCCGCGGAGAGCGAATACGCGGTCGAGCCCGTCGGCGTCGCGACCACGATCCCGTCGGCGGGGACGTACGCGGCCTCTTTTCCGTCGACGAAGAGTCCGAAGGGCGTCATGTGCGGTGCCGTCCGCGTGACGACGACGTCGTTGAGCGCGAAGCGCGTCTTGCCTTTCGCTTCGACCTCGAGCGCGGTGCGTTCGTCGATCGTGAATCCCGCGCGGACCATCTTCGGCAACGCGTCGGTCGCGAGATCGGTGCCGTCGACCTCGGTGAGGAAGCCGAGCCGTCCCGTATTGATCCCGAAGAGCGGGATGCCGAGCGGGGTCGCGATCTGCGCCGCGCGGAGCAACGTGCCGTCGCCGCCGATCGTGACGAGCACCTGCGCCGAGGCGATGTCCGCGCCGTCGGTCGCGATGTCGAGTTCGCCCTCCTGCGCGTCGCAGAGCGCGACCGCGTACCCGTCCGCGACGAACGCGCGCGCGATCGATCTCGCCGCCGCCCGCGCGTGATCGCGAAAGAGATCGACGTAGAGCGCGATCGTCTCGCTCCTGGGCGGAGCCTTCACGCGTCGTCGCCGACCGACGCGAGCGCGGTAGCGATCGCGTCGTCGTCGAAGGCGTCGCCCGCGCGACGGATGAGCGTGAAGAACTCGACGTTGCCCGCCGGTCCGCGCAGGCCGCTGCGCGCGAGCGCGACCGGAGCGAGGCCGATGCGGACGAGCGCGTCGCGCGTCTCTTCGAGGATCGCGCGGTGGACGTTCGGATCGCGCACGACGCCCGATCCCACGCGCTCGCGACCCGCCTCGAATTGCGGCTTGACGAGCGCGACGACGACGCCCTCCGGCGCGAGCACGGCGCGCGCGCGATCGACGAGCGTCACGACGGAGATGAACGACGCGTCGATCGTGACGACGTCGAAGGGCTCGCCGAGCGTCGCCGGATCGACGAGCCGGAAGTTCGTTCGCTCGATCGTGCGCACGCGCGGATCGTCGCGCAACGAGAGCGCGATCTGGCCGTAGCCGACGTCGAGCGCGGTCACGTGCGTCGCGCCGTGCGCGAGCAGGCAATCCGTGAAGCCGCCCGTCGACGCGCCGACGTCGAGCGCGCGCGCGCCGCGCACGTCGAGCGCGAACG
>CAZZXB010000117.1:0-7005 GCA_964658025.1 uncultured Janthinobacterium sp. | reverse complement strand
CTCCGTTGGTCGGGGCCGGCTTGCCGCCGGTCGTCGAGTTTTTCGCCGCCCCGGCTGACGTACGGTCGCGGCCGCTCGACGTCGAGCGCGGCGTCGGTACGGACGGGCGTGCCGGGTTTGGTCGCGGGACGGCCGTCGACGCGGACGCGCCCGGCGATGATGAGCGAACGCGCGCGCGACCGCGTGACGCCCGCCGCGCTGGCGACCGCTTCGTCGAGGCGGCGCGCGGTCGCCATACTACAGATCGGGATCCGCGTCGTCGAAGAGTTCGGGCGCGGACGCGCCTGCGGGCGGGTGCGCCTCACCGCGGGAGACGGTCTCGATCGAGGTCTGCGCGGCTTTGAGCAACGCCTCGCAACGCGCCGCGATCGTCTTGCCCTCGTGAAAGAGCGCGACCGAATCGTCGAGGCCGACGCCGTCGCGCTCGAGTTTCTGCACGATCTCTTCGAGGCGTCGCAATTTCGCCTCGAACTCACCCGTTTCGGTCGTCGCCATCGCCCTTCTCCGTTCGGCCCCGCGCGGATTCGACCCGCGCCGTTAGCGTTCCGCGCGCGAGCCGGACGTCGATCCGTCCGTCCGCGGCGACCTCCGTCGCGTCGCGCACGATCCGATCTCCCGACGTCACGATCGCGTATCCGCGTTGCAAGATCGCTTCGGGATCGTTACCGTCGAGCTTCGTCGTGAGGCGTTCGAGCCGTCGCGCACCGTCGCTGCGACCCTTATCGCGCACGGCGTCGAGCTTGCGAACGACGCCCGCGAGCGTCCGGTCGCGTTCGGCGAGCCGTGCCGACGCGGCGGTGCCGAGGCGCGCGATCGCGGCGATGAGGCGCCGCTCGCGTTCCGCCAGTCGCTTCGTCGGCGCCTGTCGATCGAGCCGGCGCACGAGCGCGTCGAGTCGTTGCACGTACGGAACGAGGTAGAGCGCGGGCAGATCGAGTTTCGCGCGCGACGCCGTCCGCTCGAAACTCGCGCGCAGACGTTCCACGCGGTGTTCGGTCGCGCGCGCCGCGCGGCGCGTCTGCTCGGCGATCCGTCGACGGAGTTCGTCCGTCGCGACGCCGAGCGCTTCGGCCGCTTTCGACGGCGTCTCCGCGTGGACGTCGGCGACGAAATCGCTGAGCTGCTGGTCCGCCGCGTGACCGATCGCCGAGATGACGGGGACGCGCGATCGCGGACGACGAGTTCGTCGCTGAAGGCGAAGAGATCTTCGAACGAACCGCCGCCGCGGGTCACGACGATCGCGTCGACGTCCGCGCGCGACGCGCGGTCGATCGCCGCCGCGATCTCGAGCGGCGCCTTCGCGCCCTGCACGCTCGTCTCGCACCACACGATGCCGACGTGGGGCGAACGTTTCCGCAGGATCGTCGTGAAATCGATCGCGCCGTTCGCGCTCCGCGACGAGACGAGCGCGACGCGAAACGGATACGCCGGAAGCGCGCGCTTGCGCTCGATCGCGAAGAGCCCTTCGGCATCGAGACGGCGTTTGCGCTCCTCGAAGAGCACGTGGAGTTCGCCGAATCCGTCGCGCGCGACCGTGCGCACGACGAGTTGGAACGAGCTCCGACCGGCGTAGGTCTGGACGGTCCCGCCCGCGACGATCGCCGCGCCGTTTTCGAGTTTCGGAAAGCGCACGAAATCGCTCGCGAACGCGAAGCAATTCAGTAACGCGTCGCCCTCCTTGAGATCGAAGTAGGCGTTGCCGTTCCGCGCGACGCCCTTGAAATTCGAGATCTCCCCGCGCACCGAGACGTTGCGCAGATGGCGATCCGCGTCGATCTTGCGACGCAAGTAATCCGCGAGACGCGCGACGCCGACGGTCTGCGGCGCGGGTTCCGTGATCATCTACGGATTCGGCGCGAGCAGACCGAGCGCCGCCGCGTTATAGGCCGTCGGTCCGCGCCCGCTCCACCCCGCGTACGCGCATCCGCCCGGCGGCTGCGTGCCGACGAGAAAGTACTCCGGGCGGTGCAGTTGGCCGCAATAGCTCTCCTTGCGGACCTCCGCCGAGGGGTAGGCGAAATCGTGCTTCGGCGTTTTCGCGAGCGCGGCTTTCATGAAACGCGCCCAGGTCCGCGCCGGGACGTTACCGCCGAACGACTCGTTCATCCGTTTGTAGTTGTCGTTGCCGACCCACACCGCGGTCACGAGATCGGGCGTGTAACCGACGAACCACGCGTCGCGAAAATCCGAGGTCGTCCCGGTCTTCCCCGCGGCCGGTCGGCCGATCTGGGCGTTGGGATAGCCCGTCCCCTCGTTGATGACGCTCTCGAGCATCGACGTCACGAGGTACGCGGTCCCGGCGCTCGTCACTTCCGTCTCGCCCGGCACGCGGTTGTCGAGCACCGTCGAGCCGAACGAATCGCGCACGAGTCGGAGCGGCGAGGGGTCGATGTGGATCCCTTGATTCGCGAGCGTCGCGTAGCCCGCGGCCTGATCGAGCGGCGAGACGACCGAACTGCCGAGCGCGAGCGAGAGATTCGCATCCAGCGGCGCGCGCACGCCCATCCGATGCGCGTAGGCGATCACGCGATCGACGCCGACCTGTTGCGCGAGCTTCACCGCGACGACGTTACGCGATTGGGCGAGCGCGTACCGGAGCGTCATCGGACCGTAGAACCGCAGGTCGTCGTCCATCGGATGCCACTGCGTCCCGTCGCCCATCGGATACGAGACGGGCGAATCGTCGATCTCGGTCGTCGGGGGCATGCCGGCGTCGATCGCGGCCGTGTAGACGTACGGCTTGAACGAGGAACCCGGTTGCCGCAGCGCCTGCCACGCGCGATTGAATTGGTTCGCGAGCGTGAAACCGCCCGCGCCGCCGACCATCGCGACGATCTCGCCCGTGCTCGGACGGAGCGCGACGAGCGCGGCCTGACTCGCGCCGATCCCCTCCGCGTGCGCGCGACCGATCCCCCAATCGACGGCCGATTGCGCGAGTCGTTGCAACTTCGGATCGAGCGTCGTGTCGACTTCGAGGCCGCCCTCGTAGACGGCGCGCTCGCCGAACGTCTGCACGAGCACGTGATCGACGTACGTCGTGAAATACGGATACGCGAACGACTGCAGTCCGGTCATGCGCTCGCCGATGAGTCCGAGCGACGCTCGGCGCGCCTGCGCGGCTTGCGACGCCGTCGCGTACCCGCTCGCGACCATCCGATCGAGCACGTGCGACTGCCGCTCGCGCGCGCGCCGCAAGCTCACGTACGGGGAATAATCGGAAGGCGCCGCGGGCAACCCCGCGAGCATCGCCGCCTGACCGAGCGTGAGATTCCCGACGTCCGTTCCGAAATACGTGTGCGACGCGGCCTGCACGCCGTACGCCCCCGATCCGAAATAGATCAGGTTGAGGTAGCGCTCCAGAATTTCGTCTTTGGTATAGTACCGTTCGATCTCCATCGCGAGCAGCGCTTCTTGGATCTTGCGCGAGATCGAAACTTCGTTGGAGAGGAAGAGCGCGCGCGCGAGTTGCTGCGTGATCGTCGACGCGCCCTGGAACTGCTCGTGCCGGTAATCCGCGATCGCGGCGCGCGCGATCCCGCCGAAATCGACGCCGTGGTGGCGGTAGAAATTGTGGTCTTCGTTCGCGACGAACGCGCGACGCACGAGCGGCGGGATCTTCGCGATCGGCGCCCAGATGCGATTCTGCGTGTAGAGGTTCGCGAGTTGCGAGCCGTCGCGCGCGTAGACGTGCGTGGAACGCGACGGTTGCAGGTCGGCCATCCGATTGATGTCGGGGAGATGGCGCGAATACGCGTAGACGATCCCCGCGAACGTCCCCGCCGCGAAGAGCACGAGCAGGAACGCGATCGCGAACGCGCCGTAGAGGAGGCGTCCGAAAAGCGAGAGCCGACGCTTGCGCCTCCCGCGCCCGCGGATCGCGGCGGCGCTCATGCCGCGACGATGCGGCTCGCGTTCGCGAGCACGCCGTTGACGAAACGACCCGAATCGTCGGTCGAGTATTTCTTGACGAGTTCGACCGCTTCGTTGAGCACGACGGGCCGCGGCGTCTCGGGTTGGAAGCGGAGTTCGAAGAGGCTCATGCGCAACACGATCCGGTCGATCGTCGGCAGGCGATCGATCGTCCAGCCTTCGAGTAACGGCGCGACGATCGCGTCGCTGTCCTCGGCGTGTTCGAGCGTGCCGAGGACGAGGTCGCGGACGAAGACGCGATGCGGCGCGACGCCGGCCGATTCCGCGAGGACGAGATCGAGCGCGTCGGCGGGTTCGTGATGGCCGATCTCGATGCTGAAGAGCGTCTGCAACGCGAGTTCGCGCGCGTACCGCCGCGTCATGCGTGCGCGACCGGTAACGCCGCGTAGAACGTCGGGAGGTAATCGATGCCGACGCCGCCCGTGCGGAACGTCGCATCGCGCATCACGGCCGCGCAGACCTCGACCGTCGTGTTGACGCCCGCGACGTGCGTGTCCGCGAGCGCCGCCGCCATCCGATCGATCGCTTCGATTCGGCTATCGGCGTGCACGCAGATCTTCGCCAGGAGCGAATCGTAGAACGGCGGGATCGCGAGACCCGCGTAGGCGTGGGAGTCGACGCGGACGCCGTTCCCGCCGGGTAACGCGACGTCGACGAGCGTCCCCGCGGCGGGCGCGAAGTCGACGCCTTCGGCGTTGATGCGGCATTCGATCGCGTGACCGCGCGGCACGAGCGCCTTCTGCGAGAACGAGAGCCGCTCGCCCGACGCGACGCGGATCTGCTCCTTGACGAGATCGACGCCGTAGAGCAACTCCGTGACCGGATGCTCGACTTGGATGCGCGTGTTCATCTCCATGAAGAACACGTCGCGCTCGCTCACGAGAAATTCGAGCGTCCCCGCTCCGACGTACTTCACGGCGCGCGCCGCCTTGACGGCCGTATCGTGCAAGTTCGCGCGGATCGAATCGTCGAGTAACGGGGCCGGTGCCTCCTCGACGAGTTTTTGATGCGACGGTTTCTGCACCGAGCAGTCGCGCTCGCCGACGTGCACGACGTTGCCGCGCGAATCGCCCATGACTTGCACTTCGACGTGACGCGGGCGTTCGATCAACCTTTCCATGTAGAGTCGACCGTCTTTGAAATTCGCCTCGGCTTCGGCTTGCGCGGTCGCGAACGCGTGCTCGAGTTCGTCCGGCGTCTTCACCGCGCGCATCCCCTTGCCGCCGCCGCCCGCCGTCGCCTTGAGCATCACGGGATATCCGATCCGTCGCGCGGCGACGAGCGCGTCGCCGACCGAGGCCAGGATGTCGCTCCCGGGCGTCGTCGGCACCTTCGCGTCGCGCATGATCGCTTTCGCGGTCGCCTTGTCGCCCATCTCGGCGATCGTCGTCGGCGAGGGCCCGATGAACGTGAGCCCGTGATCGGCGCAGATCTCCGCGAACCGCGCGTTTTCCGCGAGAAAGCCGTACCCCGGATGCACCGCGTCCGCGCCCGAGATGAGCGCCGCCGAGATGATGTTGGGGATGTTGAGATACGATCGCGCGACCGGACCCGGACCGACGCAGAAACTGCGATCGGCGTTGCGCACGTGGAGCGACGCGCGGTCGGCTTCGGAGAAGATCGCGACCGTCTCGATGCCGAGTTCGTGCGCCGCGCGGTTGACGCGCATCGCGATCTCGCCTCGGTTGGCGATGAGGATGCGCTTAAACATCGCCGTCGGGTTCCACGGAGAAGAGCGCCTGACCGAATTCGACCGCCTCGCCGTCGTCGACGAAGATCTCGCGCACGCGCCCGGCGCCGCCCGAGCGGACGGGATTGCGGATGCCGAGCGACTCGACGTACGCGAGTTCGCGATCGCCACCGAGGACCGTCCCCTCGGCGACGGTCGGTCGCGAGAAACGCACGATGCCGACGAACGCCGCGCGCAGGACGCGCGTGCGCGCTTCCGTCGCGACGCTCCCGTTCGTCGCGGCGCCGTTCTCCGTCGCCGCGCTCGTTTCGGCGCTCGCGGGAACCGCGGCCGCGACGCGCGCGGAACGCCGTATCTCGATCTCGAGACCCGATTCCTCGAGGCGGAAACGGGCGAGCCCGGCGCTCGCGCAAAATTCCGCCGCCGAGCGCACGCGTTCGATGGTCTCGTTCCAATTCACAGCCGTCCTGCTTCGCGTACGCGCGGGGCGTATCCGCTGCACCTGTGCGCGCTCCGCGGCCGGAAGCGCTTCGTAGGCGTCGCGATAGGCGGGTTCGATCTCGGCGAGCGGCGCGAGCGCGAACGCCCGCTCGAAGAGGCGCGGATGCGGGATGACGAGCGACGGTTCGTCGAGCACGACGTCGTCGTAGGCCAAGATGTCGAGATCGATCACGCGCGGCCCCCAGCGCGTCGTGCGGACGCGACCGAGTTCCGCCTCGAGCGATTTGAGTCCGGCGAGGAGCGCGAGCGGCTCGAGATCCGTTTCGAGGTGCGCGGCGGCGTTCACGAACGTCGCCTGCGCGACGACGCCCCACGGCGCCGTGCGATAGAGACTCGACGTCGCGGTCACCGTCCCCAGCCGGTCGAGGGCATCGAGCGCCCGACCGACGTTCGCCGTCGTGTCGCCGACGTTCGAACCGATGCCGATGCGCGCGAGCGCCATCAGTCGCCCCTACGCGTCCCGATCGAGACGACGGGCGTCGCACCGTCGAGAAGCGCCGGTTTCGCGATCGTGACGCGCGCTTCGGCGATGCGCGCGTCGCGCATCACGTCGGCGAGGATCTCGTCGGCGAGCCGTTCGAGCAATCGATACGAGCGGTCGGCGACGATCGCGACGATCCGCGCGCGGACGGCCGCGTAATCGACCGTGTCGGCGAGATCGTCGCTCGCGCGCGCCGCCGTGAGATCGACGCCGAGTCGGATCGAGATATCGAACGGTTGCGCGTGATCGCGTTCGTGCGGATTCGCACCGTGACGTCCGTAGGCGCGGATGTCGCGCACGTCGATCGCATCGATCACGCGCGCGTCCAATCCGGCGGCCGCCACCCGCGCGCGATCGCATCGGAGACCGCCAGCACGTCGCGCATCGCGACGACGTCGTGCAC
>CAZZXB010000116.1:4985-8953 GCA_964658025.1 uncultured Janthinobacterium sp. | reverse complement strand
TCGAGCGCGAGGCCGCCGCGCTACGCGCGGAGCTCGCGACGCGCGACGAGCGGACGATCGCGTGCGATCGCGATCTCGCCGCCTCCCGCGCGTCGTTCGACGACCTCGCCGTCGCCGCGGAGGATGCGCGCGCCGCCGCCGCACGGGCCGACGCGCGCGTCTCCGCCGCGACCGAAGCGCTCGCGCGCGCCGAAGCCGCCTATCGCGCGGCGACGAGCGAACTCGCGGGGACCGAAGCGCGTCTCCATACGATCGAGGAACTCGAAGCGAATCTCGAAGGTCACGTCCCCGGGACGCGCGCCGTGCTCGAAGCGACGACGCGCGGCGAGTTCGGCGGCATCATCGGCGTCGTCTCGAATCTCGTCCGCGTCGACGAAACGTACGCGCGCGCGCTCGACATCGCGTTCGGCGCGTCGCTCTCGAACATCGTGACCGAACGTGCGGAAGACGCCGAACGCGCGATCGCGTTCCTGCGCGAACGCGAGGCCGGACGCGCGACGTTTCTCCCGCTCGACACGCTCGGCGCGCGCGCCGGGCGGAACGCCTCCGATCGTCCGCGCGAGCCCGGCGTGATCGGGTACGCGCACGAGCTCGCGCGACCGACCGAACCGCGTTTCGAGGGCATCGTCGCGTTCTTGGTCGGTCGGATCCTCGTCGTCGAATCGCTCGACGTCGGCATCCGGCTCATCCGCGGCAAGGGTTTCCGCGATTCGATCGTCACGCTCGACGGCGACGAGATCCGCGGCGGCGGGGCGATGACGGGCGGCCGCTACAAACGCGAGCGCGCGATCCTCTCGCGCCGCGCGCAGGCGCGCACGCTCTCGGCGGCCCTTCCCGGCCTGCGCGAACGGCTGGCCGAAACCGAGCGCGAGGCCGAACGCGCGCGCGGCGATGCCGCCGCCGCGACGCGCGAACGCGACGAGACGCACCGCGCGGACGTCGAGCGTGCGGCGCGCGTGCGCGAAGCGCAGACGCGCGTCGAGGCGCTCGTCGCCGAACGCGAACGGCTCGCCCGCGAGACGGAAACGTTGACGCGGAGCGCGGCGGATCGCGCGGACGAAGCGGCGCAGGTCGCGGAGCGTTTGCGCGGACTCGATCGCCCGATCGCCGATCCCGCCGCGGTCGCGGACGAGCGCGCGCGGCTGGAGACGCAACTCGTCGCGGCGCGCGAGACGATCGCGCAGGCGCAAGCGGCCGAACGCGCGATCGCCGCGGAGATCGCGGGCGCGCGCGAACGCGTCGCGACCCTTACGGCGCAACGCGACGCCGCGCGGTCGCGCATCGAGCTCCTCGGGGTCGACGGCGAGCGCGCCGCCGCCGCGCGCGAACGGATGACCGCGGAACTCGCCTCGCTCGACGAAGCGCTCGACGCGAGCGCGATCGAGCGCGCGCGCCTCCAGGGCGAGATCGAATCGGCGAACGCCCGGATGGCGGTCGCGGTTCGCGAACGCGACGGCGTGCAGGGCCACGCGCAACAGGTCGATGCCGACGCGCGGCTCGCGCGCGCCGCGGAGCGCGAGGCGTCGACGCAAGGCGAGAAGACGCGCGTGCGGCTCGCCGAGATCGACGCCGAACTCGGCATGCTCGCCGCGCAGTTCGCGCAGAATCCGGCGACGGCGGAAGAGTGCGCCGAACTCGAGGCACGATACGCCGGGGAGACGGGCGACTTCACGCCCGAACTCGCGCGCCTCCGCGACGAACTCGGTCGGCTCTCGAACGTGAACCTCAACGCCGAAGCCGAGATCGAAGAGCTCGTCGAACGCGAGCGCTTCCTCTCCGAGCAGCTCGAGGATCTCGCGCGTGCGCGCGAGACGTTGCTCGCTTCGATCGGCGAGATCGAAGCCTCCTCGCAAGCGCAGTTCAACGAAACGTTCGCGCTCGTGAAGGTCGCCTTCGAAGACGTGTACGCGCGGCTCTTCCCCGGCGGCGAAGCGCGGATGTGGCAGACCGATAGCGAGCATCTCTCGGAGACGGGCATCGAGATCAGCGTGCAGCCGCCCGGAAAGAAGATGATGCCGCTCACGACGCTCTCCGGCGGCGAGCGCGCGATGGCGGCCTCCGCGCTCATCTTCGCGCTGATCCGCGTGAAGCCGTCGCCCTTCTACTTACTCGACGAGGTCGACGCCGCACTCGACGACGCCAACGTGGAGCGTTTCTCGCAACTCGTTCGCGACGTCGGCGAGAAGGCGCAGTTATTGATCGTCACGCACAACAAAAAAACGATGGAGCTCGCGCAGCGCCTCTACGGCGTGACGATGCGCGAGCCCGGGATCTCGAGCGTCGTGACGGCGGATCTCCTGCCCGAAGCGGACGATGCCGGCGCGCGGCGGGAGTCCGTCGTTGTCGCTTGACGGACGATCGGCCGCGCTCATCTCCGTGTACGATCGCACGGGCGTCGTCGACCTCGCGCGCGAGCTCGTCGCGCGCGGTGCCACGATCTACGCCACGGGCGGCACGCGCACGCACCTGCTCGCGCACGATATCGCCGCGCTCGACGTCGGCGAGCTGACGGGGTTTCCGGCGTTATTCGACGGTCGCGTGAAGACGCTCCACCCGCGCGTGTTCGGCGGCATCCTCGTCGATCGCGGAAACGCCTCGCACCGCGACGAGGCCGAGCGTCACGGCGTCCCCTCGATCGACACGGTCGTCGTGAACCTCTATCCGTTCGAGGCGACGGTCGCGCGCGAGGAAGCGACGCTCGAAGAGGCGATCGAGCAGATCGACATCGGCGGCGTCTCGCTCATCCGCGCGGCCGCGAAAAATTTCGCGCACGTGACGGTGCTCGTCGATCCGGATCAGTACGAGTTGCTCCTCGACGGCGCCGGCGGCGCGATCGATCTCGACGCGCGCCGGACGCTCGCGACGCGCGCGTTCGAACGGACCGCGGAATACGACTCGTCGATCGCGCGCTATCTCGAGGCGGGTCTCGCGGCGCGCGAACTCCCGGGCTCGCTCGCGCTCACGATGCCGCTCGCGTCGCCGCTACGCTACGGCGAGAATCCGCAATCGCGCGCGGCGTTCTATCTTCCGCGCAACGAGGCGCTCCCCGATCAACTCGGCGGCAAGGCGCTCTCGTACAATAATCTGCTCGATCTCGACGCCACGTTGCGGTTACTCGTGCGGGCCGTGCCGGGCGCCCCGACGGATCTCGTCCGCGCGGCGATCGTGAAGCACACGGTCCCCTGCGGCGTCGCCGAACGGGCGCTCCCGCTCGACGCGGTCCGCGCCGCGCTCGATTCCGATCCCGTCTCGGCATTCGGCGGCATCATCGCGCTCGACGGTCCCGTCGATCTCGCGACGGCCGACGTGCTCGCGGAGTTCTTTCTCGAGATCGTCGCCGCGCCGCGCTTCGAGGAAGATGCGCTCGCGCGTCTGCGGCGGAAAAAAAATCTACGCCTCATCCGCTACGACGCACGACTCCCCGAATTGCTCTCGCGCGAACTCCGCGTCCGTAGCGCGCTCGGCGGCGTGCTCGCCGAAGACGACGATCCGGCGGCCGAACCCGAGCGCTGGAGCGTCGTCTCGGCGCGTCAACCGACGCCGGACGAACTCCGCGATCTGCAGTTCGCGTGGGACATCGTCCGTCACGTGAAGTCGAACGGCGTCGTGATCGCCCGCGACGGCGTGACGCGCGGCATCTGTGCCGGTCAGACGAACCGCGTGAGCGCGGTGAAGATCGCGGGCGAACGCGCCGACGCGTTCGCGACGGGCGCCGCCTGCGCGAGCGACGGCTTCTTTCCGTTCGCCGACGGTCTCGAAGCCGCAGTCGACGCGGGCTGTTCCGCGATCGTCGCACCCGAAGGCTCGATCCGAGACGCCGAAGTCATCGCCGCCGCCGACCGCCTCGGCGTCGCGCTCGTCTTCTCGACCTACCGCTACTTCTTACACTGACGCGTGGAGACGGTGCGAGGGCGCGCCGACCGATCCGTTCGTGGAAGCGAAACGTCGAGCGACTTCGGAAGATGCCG
>CAZZXB010000116.1:0-4885 GCA_964658025.1 uncultured Janthinobacterium sp. | reverse complement strand
TTCGGATTCGCGTGGGGCGGTGGAAGACACCGACATTTCATGGGCGGACCCGGCCGACGGGGTCCCGGGCGTCATCGCTTCGGCGGCGGCGGATTCGGGCAGAGCGAGCGCGGGAGCGTCAAGTACGACGTACTCGAGGTGCTCGCGGAAGGCGACCGTCACGGCTACGACATCATGAACGCGATCGGCGAGAAGCGCGGCTTCAAGCCGAGCCCGGGTTCGATCTATCCGGCGCTCCAGATGCTCGACGATGCCGATTACGTGAAGAGCCGCGAAGCCGACGGGAAGCGGATCTACGCGATCACGGATTCCGGCCGCGCGTTCCTACAGGCCTATCGCGATTCGCCCGAGGGCGGAGAGTTCGCGAGCGAACGCGGTCCCGATTTCGAAATGGCCGCGCGCGGTATGCGGACGTTACACGGACTCAAAGATGCCGTGAAGCAGATCGTGCGGAGCGGCGACGTGGAACTCGTGGGCCGCGGCGTCGAGATCCTCGATCGGACGCGACGCGAACTCTACGCGCTGCTCGCCGAAGCGAAGTAACGGCGCCGCATCCGCGCGTGCGTGGCGCACGGTGAGCCGTCGTCGGAAGGCGCCGGAACGAGCGCGGTTAGCGGACGCCCCAGAACGTGACGTTCGCGCGCTCGAGCGCGGCGACGGTTTCGGCGGCGGTCGGCGCGTTCGCTTCGAGCGGTCCCGAACCGAGGCGTCCGCGCACCATCGCGAGCGCGTGCATGACCTTCACGACGTAGCGCGGCGTCTCGCCGTTCTGCGGCACGCCGCCGTGCTTGCCGATCGCGTACGGTCCGGCGTTGTAGCCCGCGACCGCCGCGCGTAGCGGCTCCGGCGTCGTACGGAAGAACGCGAGCAGGCGGCTGAGGTACGTCGCGATGCCGCGCAGGTTCGCGACGCCCGAACGCGGATCGACGCGTAGGTCGTGCGCCGTTTCGGGCTTGAGTTGCCCGAGACCGATCGCGCCGTGGATCGAGCGCGCGCGATAGTTCCAATGCGACTCGACGGTGACGACCGCCATCACGAGCTTCGGATCGACGTGCGCGCGTTTCGAAACGGCGAGCAACGTGGACGCGTAGACGCGACTCTGATAGAGCGCGAGATGGGGATTGACCGCGCGCATGATGCGCGCGTAGGCGGCCGGATCGTTCGAGGTCATCGCGGCGGCGGGGGAGACGCCGAAAAACGCGAGCGTCGCGACCAGAGCAAAAAGCGCTCGGGTAACAAGAAGCATCGCCCCCGCATTCGCATGCATGGGGCGATGCCCTTTCGCCGTTCGTTATCCGGCTCGCCTAACGTGAAACGTGATCCGCGTCGCGCTCCGCGTGCGTCGGGTGCGAGGCCGTCGCGCGCTCCGCCTCCGTCCGTCGCGAGCCTTCGTCGCGAACGACGGGCGCCGGTTCGTGCGCGCGCGGCTGCGTCGCGAACGACGCCGGTTCGCGGACGTTCGCGCTCCGCTCCTCGACCGTGCGGTTCGGCCGCGCGAATCGATCTTGCGGCGTCGTCACGGTTCCGAACCCGTTCTCGCGCGCCGTCGTTCGCGTCGTGCCGTGCTCGGCATACGACGGTGCGTCGGTTCCGCGAAACGTGGACGGCGTCTCCCGTCGGGGCGCGCGGGTGAGGGTCGATGCGTCGTCGCGGGTGATCGTCGGCGCGTCGCCGCGTACGACCGGAGTCGCGTGCGACGCCTCATCTCCGGAGGTCGCCGGAGTCTGCGCGCGCGGTTCGCGCGTGACGCGATCCTCCGTGGGAGACGGCGCGTCGCCGCGCACGACCGTTGGTACGGACGAACGTTCGTCGCGATACGTCGCGGGCGTTTCGCCGCGAGATGCGTCGGCGTTCTCGCGCGCGTTCGAAGCCGTCGCCGCATTCCCGCGATCGTCGAAGCGGCTCCACGGAGAGGTCCGCCCGAGCTCCGTCGGCACCGGTCGGCCTTCGCCCGTCGTGTCCGGGCGACGGACGTCGACCGTCGCGGGACGTTGCGCGAAGTCCGTGCGCGTCTCCGTCGGCCGCGTCGCCGCGGCTCGCGCGCCGACCGTTTCGGAATTCGGCGACGTCATCGAGCGTTCGCGCACCCGACCGCCGTCGATCGCGGCGGCCGCGTTCGGATACGTGCGGACGGCGACCGCGCGGACGGCGTCGCGCTGTTCGTCGAACGAGCGGATCTTCGGAACGGGCGTCTTCGTCGCGAAGCGCGCGAATGCGGGCGACGTGGCGCGTGCCGTCTCGCGGATGCCGCCGCCGAATGCGAGGTTCGCGCGCGTCGGCACGATCGGCACGACGCCGCGCGCGACGATCGCATGTTGTTCGCGGAGTTGCGCGGCCGTGACGTTGAGCGGATGCTCGAAATGTCCGCCCACGAAGTTCTCGTGACCGATGGCGACGATCGCACCGGGCGCGTCGATGTTGCGGTAATTATTGATCGTGACGTTGCGGACGTTCGTGATATTCGTGACGTTCACGACCGTGCGATTGCCGTAGCCGCCGTCGAGGCCGTGATCGCCGTAGCCGCGACCCCACCAGGGATGGAACGCCTCGTACGGCGCGAGCGGCACCCAACCGATGTTGCCGAAGCCCGCGTCGAATCCGCCGCCGCCGCCGAAGGAGAGGAACGCGACGAGCGCGGGACGATACTGCGGCACTTCGTAGCGCGCGGGCGACCAGCACCAGCCGACGTCGTTCGCATAGAACCACCGACCGTAATGATACGGCGCCCAACCCCACGGTTCGGCGCTCACCCACGTCCAGCCGTAGTACGGCTCCCACGCGAAGCGTCCGTCGCGATACGGCGCGAAGTCGGCGGCGTACGTCGGATGCCACGCTTCGCCGTAACCCGGGACGTCCTGCCACGATCCGTATCGGCCGAGATCGCCCGCACCGACGTACCGATCGTCGGCGTAGGCGTAACTGTCGTCCGCCTCGCGACGGTCCTGTTCGCCGTTCCACGCGTCGAACGAATCGTACGCGATCGCGTCGGCTTCGTCGATCTGCGCGTTCGCACCCGAGCCGCGTACGAACACGCTCGTTCCGGCTTGGACGTCCTGCGACGGTCCGTCGACGACGGCGACGCTCGCGACGCCCGAGCGCACGGTGATCCGCGAGTCTCCGTCGGCATCGACGGTCACGCGGTAGCGTCCGTCGTTACGCGGCAGGATCGTCGCGTTCGGCGTATCGACTTCGGGATGCGCGCCGTCGCCGTCGAAGAGTCGGACCTCGACCGTGCCTTCCGCGAGTTGCGCGACGTTGGACCCGGGATCGAGACGCGTGAAGCGGATCTGCGAATCCGGCGCGACGCGGAACGCCGTGCGGTGACCGAGTTCGAGTTCGGCGCGCGCGTCGTCTCGCGTCGAGAGGAAGTCGCCGATCCCGAGCGGCGCGTTGAGCGACGCCGCGACGTCGTCGCCCGAGTCGGCGCGCTTCACGTCGACCGAGCCCGTCAAGAGGCTGATCCGCGCGACGCCGGGATCCGTGAATCCGGGGTCGCCGTCGTCGGCGCGCGCGACGGGCGAGCCCGCGACGATCGTCGCGGCGAGCGTCCCCGAAATGAGGGTGAACGTGAGAATGCGAGATGCGCGTGGCGCCATCGGATGGTCCTCCTCGCCGAATGATGATTGCCTAACGATGGAACGGCGCCGCGCCATCGTCCATTGCGGCGGCCCTCGCGACGTGCGGAATTCTTAACCGCTTCTCATTTCGCAGCCGCGTGCCGTCGCCGAGACGCGATCGCGAAGCGCGCGGACGGCACGAGGCGCGCCGCTCCGCGTGCGAGCGGCGTCCGTCGCGAAGATGTATCCGATCGCGCGCGCGAGGCTCCGATCGACTCGGCGCGCTGCGCGCCCACGACGATCGTGCATCGCGGACGGACGTCGCGTCCTCGCGCGAAACGCCGATTCGTGCCGCGCGCGTCGGCGCGGCGCGCCGCGAGCTACGCGCTCGCGCCCGAGCGGGGTTCGAGTAACTCGACGGGGATGCCGTTGGGATCTTCGACGAACGCGATCCAGCGGCCGCCGCCGGGCGATTTTTTCGGACCGCTCTTGATCGTCACGCCGTCCGCGCGCAGGCGCTCGATGAAGCTCGGAAAATCGCCGTCGACTTCGAGCGCGAGATGTTCGTAGCGGTTGCCGATCTCGTACGGCGGATGATCTTCGAGATCGTAGACGAGCTCGATGTACGCGTTCCAATCGGCGCCGACGAACGCCATGTCGGCGTTGCCCGGATAGTGGCTCGGACCGTCGAGTAATTTCACCCCGAGCTTTTCCGTGTAGAACGCGATCGACGCGGCCATATCGCTGACGAAGATCGACGTGTGGAGATAAGGAGACACGCGTGTTTTTCTTCTCGCGCCGCGATGGAACGGCACGGCGTTACGATAACCCGTCTCGCGAGCGCGCGCATCGGCGGACGTGCGACCGCGGGCGCGCGCGATGGTGCGAGGCGTCGCGAGCTCGCGAGCTATCGATACAAGAACGGATCGGCGGGCGGCTTCGCGACGTCCCACGCGTCGACGGCGAGCACGAGTCCGGCCTCCGATCGGACGAGCGTTCCGCGCGCCGCGATCCAGCTTCCGTCGGAAACGGGGAGTCGGCGCGCGGTGCGCACGGCGACGAGTGAAGCGTCGGCGCGACAACACGCGATCGCGTACCGCCCGATCACGGTCCCCTCGCCGCGCGCGTGCGCGACGCCGAGCAGGGCGAAGCGTTGCCCCGGGTAGCCGCCGTCGAGGTCGGTCGCGTCGCCGGGGACGGCGCTCGGAACGGGCGATCCGACGACGAGCGCGACGAGCATGAGACCCGGCACGAGCGACGCGCCGTACGACGACGACCGCGTCGGTCGACGGATCGCGCTCGCCACGGCGAGGATCCCGCCGACGGCG
>CAZZXB010000115.1:0-9002 GCA_964658025.1 uncultured Janthinobacterium sp. | reverse complement strand
CCTTGACATGCGAACGTACGTTCGATTATCTTCGACCTCCCATGGAGCTCTCCGACGCGCCGATCGACCGGCGAGCCGCCTTCGCGCACCTCCGCTCGACCCTCGGGATCGTCCACCGGGCGGCTTCTCCCGAGGCGTTCGTGCTCGCCGAGGAGAGCGTCGTGCGGAGCGGTTTGCGCGAACTCGATCTCGCGCTCGGCGGCGGATTCCCGCGCGGGGCGATCGCGACGCTCGAAGGACCGCCGGGCTCCGGACGCTCGGCCGTCGTCGCACGCCTGCTCGCCGGAGCGACGGCCGAAGGCGGTCTCGCGGCCGTGATCGAGATCCCGAGCGGTCCCGAAGGCCGCCTCTACGCGCCCGCGCTCGTCGCGGCGGGCGTCGCGCTCGAGCGGCTCCTCGTCGTCGAGGCGGCGAATCCGACCGAGGCCGCGCGGGCGGCGGATATCGTGCTCCGGGCCGCGACCTTCGGCGTCGTCGTCATCCCCACGCTGCCGCTCCGCGCGGCCGCGTGGACGCGTCTCGGAAGCCTGACGCATCGCGCGAACGCCGTGCTCGTCGCGCTCGGCGTCGAAGCGGCGAACGAACTGCGCTACTTCGCGTCGCTGCGCGTGCGGATGCGCGCGGCGAACGCGCGCTTCGCGGGCGATGCGGGACTCTTCTGCGCGCTCGCGGGGATCGACGTCGAGGCCTCGGTTCTCAAGCACAAACGCGCCGCACCCGGCCGCCGCGCGCGGTTCGCGTGCGCGACGTTCGAGCGCGACGACGCGCCGCTCCCGGAACGCTTCCGCGTCCGCGCGCACGTCGAACGCGCGGATCTCGTCCGCGAACGCGCGCTCCGCGAGGCGGCGCTCTGAACCGCGCGTTGCTCTGGCTCGCGGCCGCCTATCTCGCGTGGATCGTCGCACGCGCGCTCTTCGCGCCGTTACGCCTCGCGAGTTGAGGCGGTCGTCCGCGCACGCGCGCCCACGACCAGCACGGTCGCGAGCGCGAACCACACGACGATCTTTCCGACGAGCAGTTGGAGCGTCGGCGAAGATACGCTTTCGGCGCGGATGAGCGCGCCCCAACTCAGCGCCGCCGACGCCCCCGGCGGTAGGCTCGCGGCCGCGGGCCAGACCGAATGCGGCGTGCCGAGCGGTCGCAGCGGGATCGCCGTGAAGAGTTTGAGCCCCACATAATACAGCGCGGCCGACGCGCCCGCGAACCCGATCCGACGCGACCGCGAGAACGCGCGCGCGCCGCCCCACGCGATCGCCGCGACCGAGAGCGCGCCGAGGAGCGTCGCTTCGCGATCGCCGTACCACCACGGCATCCACACGACCGCGAGCGGGACGAGCGCGAACCAGACCGCGCGCGACGACGTGCGCGACGCGACGACGAGCGCCGCGGGGATCGCCGCCGGCAATTCGATGTCGTGGATGAAGACGCCCAAGAACGCCGTCATCGCGCACGGAAAGAAGACGAGTAATTCCGGCGCGCGCAAACGTCGTGCGACCGCGGGTGCGACGACGACGCCGCAGATCAGGAGCGAGAGAAAACAGTACGAGCCGATCCGATACGCGAGATCGTCGTGCGCGCCGAGCGCGTACGCGATCCACGTCATGCTGTATTGATCGAGCGCGGAGGTTTCGGAACGCGCCTGCAGCGGAAGTTGGTTGGTGAAGTAATCGACGACGCCCGCCGGCGAGACGACGAGCGCGGAGAGCCCGAGCGCGACGATCCCGCAGAGCGCGAGCGGCACGCGCGCGCGCGGGCGCCGGACGAAGAGCGAGAGACACGCGCCGAGCCCGACGTGCGGTTCGAACATCGCCGCCGCCGCCGCGATCGCGCCGAGACGATCGCGGTTTTTCGCGACGAAGTATCCCGCGATGCAGAGCGCCGCGATCGCGAGCGTCGCGTTCTCGCCGTACGAGATGTCGACGTATCCGTCGATCACCGCGAGCGACGCGAACGCGGTAACGGGCGGCACGCGCGCGAGCGCCGCGAGCGCGAACGCGGACGCGACGAATCCCGCGAGCGAGAGCGCGACGAAGATCGCGGCCGCGACCTCGTACGGAAGTCGCGCGAGCAGGACGAACGGCGCGAGCGCGTAGCCCGGAAGCGGCGCGGGTTCGGCGATGTCGGGCGGATTCGTCTGCGGCGCCACGCGGTGTTCGCACGTCCGGAGCGGCTCGATCGCGTACGGATTCTTTCCGGCCCGGACCGTTTCGCCGGCACAGTAGAACGCCATGAACGCCTCGCCCCGCCATCCGTGCCGCGGCGGTCCGAGCGTGACGAACGCGACGACGCAGCAGACGACGAACGTCGCGAGCGCGCTTCGCGAGATCCTCAGGGCGCGGCCGTTCTCGCCGCGATCCGACGATCGCGCTCCGCCGCGAACCGGCCGCGCTGGACCGCGAGAAATCGTCGCCAGACGTTCGTGCGCGCGAACGCGAAGCGCACGCATTGCACGAGACCGGGCGCCACGCGCGTTCCGACCGCGAACGACCACAACCGATACGCCGCGCGTCGCGACGGCCGGAGATATTCGGAGATCACGAGCGACTCGTTGTACGCGGCGTTTTCGATCGCGAGGAGCGTCCGCTCGTTGCGGCCGTCTTCGTCGAAACGTTCGGCCGGATAGTGATCGACCGCGATCGCCGGATCGTAGACGACGCGCCGACCGCTCGCGCGCATGCCGAGCGAGAACGCCAGGTCGTTGTGGATCTGCGCTCCCGTCCCGCGCAGGCGTTCGTCGAAACGGCGTCCGTCGAGCGCGGAGACGCGATACGTCATGTTCGCGCCTTTGAGAAAGTCGACGTCGCGCGCGCCGCCCGTGCCGCGATGGTGGTTGCCGATCGTCTTGCCGTACGCCGTCATGACGCCGACGACGCTCGTCTCGGTATTCGTCTCGTTCATCACGTGATCGCGACCGCCGACGGCGCCGATCTCGCTCGAACGCGCGTACTGCGCCTCGATCCGCTCGAGCCAATCGGGGTGCGGCGCCGCGTCGTCGTCCGTGATCGCGACGACGTCTTCGACGACGCGTTCGAGCCCCGCATTGAGCGCCGCGACCTGACCGCCGCGTTCGACGACGACCGATTCGAGCGGGAGCCGTTCGGCGAACGCATCCGCGACCTCGCGCGACGCGTCGTCGTCGGCGCGATGGACCACGAGCACGCGATCCGCGCCGCGACGCTGCGCCTCGAGCGCGCGGAGGCAACGCGTGAGATCGTCGGGGCGACGATACGTCGGAACGAGCACGGCGATGCGCACGCGTTTACGCCGCGGAACGAACGGAGCGCGCGCGAGACGCGGCCGTCGCTCGAACGGCGGCCGATTCGGAGCGGACGATCCGGAACATCATAACGGGTTCGAAAATTTCCTTTTCGTGAAGTCGATCTCATGCGAGCGTCGACGTAGACCTGCGGACGCCGGAAACGTCCGCACCGTCATTCATTTAGCGATGAAGTAACGCCGAAATCCCGCTCCCGCGACGTTCGCGAACGCGCGAGAATCCCGCCTCGCGCTTACGGAATATCGGCCGTCACACCTTTCCGAGGGGGACGTCCGGTCGATTGACTTTCGAACATACGTTCGATACCATGACCCGACCATGCCGATCGTCTGTGCGCTCGTGCCGGCGTACAAAGTCGCCGTCGCCCGCCTCGCGGAACCCGCACTCCGCGGCCGGCCGACGCTCGTGGTCGATCGACTCGAGCGCGGGCACGTCCTCGCGCTCGACGAGGCCGCCTACGCGCTCGGCGCGCGGCCGGGGATGACGCTCCTCCAGGCGGGCGCCTGCGCGCGCGAGGCGGCGGTCGCGGTCGACGATCCGGCCGCGGGACGGCGACTCTGGGAACGCGCGCTCGACGCGCTCGACGCGGCCTCGCCGCTCGTCGAGGACGCGGGCGACGGCGTCGCGCTCCTCGAGATGCGCGGCATCTCGGGGTCGGAGCGGCGCTGGCTCGCGAGCGTCCGCGAGGCCTTCGCGGGCGATCCCGAACTCGCCGCGCTCGCCCCGCGCGTGGCGCTCGGACCCAATCCGTTCGTCGCGCGCGTCGCCGCGCGCGTGCGCGACGGCGCGATCGTCCGCGCAGGCGAGGAGGCGGGTTTCGTCGCACCGCTCCCGCTCCGTTTTCTCGATCTCGATCCGGACGCGCTCGAACGCTTCGAGCTCCTGGGTCTCGGATCGCTCGGCGCGCTCGCGGCGCTCCCGCACGGACCGTTCGTGCGGCGCTTCGGACCCGATGCCGCACGCTGGCACGCGCGCGCCTCCGGCCGCGACGACGCGCCGCTCGTCCCGCGCGCGCGGCTCGTCGCGATCGACCGCGCGCGCTACGGCGAGGGGACGGCCCAGCGCGAGGATCAGGTGCTCTTCGCGCTCCGCGCGCTCGTCGCGTCGGTCGCGGAGGACGTCGCGTTCGTCGGCAAACGCGCGGGGGCGCTCCGGCTCGAACTCGAGTGCGAGGACGGCACGACGCGCGCGCTCGAGATCTCGCTCGCGCAACCGACGGCGCAGGGTGCGACGATGTTCGATCTCTTGCGCGCGCGGCTCGAGGGGATCGTGCTGGGCGCCCCCGTCACGGGGATCCGCCTGCGCGCCGAGCGTCTCGAAGAAGGCGGCGCGGAACTCTCGCTCTTCGCGGGACGCGATCCCGATCCCGAACTCGTCGGCATCGCGCTCGCGCGCCTCGAGGCCGCCCTCGGACCGCACGCCGCGCGCCGCACGTGCGTCGTGCCCGGCGCGCGCTACGAATCGCGCGTCGCCTACGAACCGTTCACCGCGCTCGGCGCCGCGCGCGGGACGGCCGAACGCGTCGCGACCGCCGCCGCGCCCGCGGCGCGGACGAGCGACGACGGAACGCTCGCGTATCGCGTGCTCGAACCGCGCACGATCGTCGTGCGCGTGCGCGGGAGTCGGCCGATCGCCGTGGGATCGCGCGCGGTTCTCGAATGCGCGGGTCCGTGGCGCGTCGACGAAGCGTGGTGGGCGCTCGCGCTCGACGGCGGCGGCCGACCGCTCGCGCACGACGCCTACGACGTGCTGCTCGACGACGGAACGCTCGCACGGATCGTCGATGAAGGCGGCCGCTGGTCTCTCGCCGGCATATACGACTGATGCCGTCCTTACGCGATCTCGGAACCGCCGCACGCAATCCCGGAGCCGTCGCGCTCGCCGCGACCGGCGTCGGAACGCTCGCGCTCGCGGGCGTCTTCCTCGCCGGATACGGCGGGACGATCGTGCTCGCCGCGGGCGTCTTCTTCGTCCTCGCGCTCGGCGTGCAGGCGTTCCGGCTCGTGCGCGCGTTCGCGACGAGCGCCGGCGTCGATTCGACCGACGCGTCGGGCGCGAGCGGGGCCGGTACGGACGCGACGCGGCGCTTTCTCGTGCGGATCGTGACGGTCGCGATCGTCTGCGCGCTCGCGCTCGGCGCGTGCGCCGTGACGTTCGGCCGCGAACGCGGACCCGCGCTCGCGTTCGGCGCGCTCGCCGCCGCCGCGTGGCTCGCCGCCGCGACAATCCTCGCGCGTTTCGACGACGTCGTGCGCGGCGCCGAACGCGCGCGACGCGCGAACCGAAAACGGCGCCCGCCCACGTGACGCGCAGCGCCCCGCGATACGCGGAACTTCACTGCCGTTCCAATTTTTCGTTTCTCGCGGGCGCGTCGCATCCCGAAGAACTCGTAGAGCGCGGACTCGAACTCGGGCTCGCGTCGCTCGCGCTCGCCGATCGCGACGGGCTCTACGGCGCCGTCCGTTTCGCGAAACGCGCGAAGGGGAGCGCGCTCGGCGCGATCGTGGGCGTCGAACTCACGCTCGACATCCCGGAGTTGCGCCCCGCGCGACGCCGCGCGCTCACGAGCGAGGAATCCGAACGCCTCCCGCGCATCGTCTTGCTCGCCGAAGACGAGACGGGCTACGCGAACCTCGCCGCCGCGATCTCCGCCGCGCAGTTACGCGGACGCAAACGCGACGCGCGACTGCACCTCGACGACCTCGACGGCAAGACCGCGGGGCTCGTCGCGCTCTCGTGTTCCGCGCACGGATACGCCGAAGAAGCGCTCGCGCGCGGCGACGTCGCGACGGCACGCGAGCGCTACGCCGACTTACGCGCGCGTTTCCCACACGCGTTCTTCGTAGAACTCCAGCATCACTTGCGCCCCGAAGACGCACGCCTGATCCTCGCGCAGGTCGAGCTCGCCGACGCGCTCGACCTGCCGTACGTCGCGACGAACGGCGTCGCGTACGCGACGCCGCGGGATGCGATCGTGTGCGACGTGCTGACGTGCGTGCGCCGGCGCACGAGCCTGCAACGCGCGGGGACCGCGCTCTTACCGAATCACGAATTCTATCTCAAGAGTCCCGCGCAGATGGCGCGGATCTTCGCGCCGTATCCGCGGGCGATCGCGAACACGCTCGCGATCGCCGAGCGCTGTCGCTTCCGACTCGAACGGCTCGCGGGACAGTTCCCGCTCTTTCCGATCCCGCCGCAGGAGCGGAGCACGCACTCGTATCTGCGGACGCTCGTATTCGCCGGCGCGCGCGAGCGTTACGGCGCGACGCTCGCGCCGAACGTCGAACGCCAGATCGAATACGAACTCGGGATCATCGCGCGGATGGATCTCGCGGGATACTTTCTCGTCGTGTGGGATATCGCGCGCGCCGCCTGCGAGCTCGGCGTGCTCTGGCAGGGTCGCGGGTCGGCGGCGAACTCCGCCGTGTGTTACGCGCTCGGCATCACGGCCGTCGATCCGATCGGGATGAATCTCCTCTTCGAGCGTTTTCTCTCCGAAGAGCGCAACGAGATCCCCGACATCGACATCGATTTCGCGCATCAGGATCGCGAGAAGGTGATCCAATACGTCTACGAGCGTTACGATCGCGAACACGCGGCGATGGCGGCGGAAGTGATCACGTATCGGACGCGCTCGGCGATCCGCGACGTCGGCAAGGCGCTCGGACTCTCGCTCGCGCAGGTCGACGCGATCGGCAAGGAATACGACGCGCGCGAATCGCTCGCGGGCGCGACGGGCGCGGACGACGACGGTCGCAGTAATCTCCCGGAATCCGTGAAGCGTCGGCGCGATCTCGACGCGGGCTCGAACCAACGCGCGTCGCGCGTCGAGCCCCGATCCGAACCCGGCGCTCGCGCGGGCGCGTCGGCGGAACCCGCGGCGGACGGCGATCCCGCGCCGAAGACGCGCAGTGCGGAAGGCGCGAAACCGTGGGCGTTCTACGGCTTCAAGGGTCGCGATTACGGCCCCGATCCCGAGCCCGACGTCCGCGGACCGATCGGCGGCGCGACGGGGACGCTCTTACTCGAACTGTGCCGCCGGCTCGACGGCTTTCCGCGTCACATGGGGATCCATTCGGGCGGCATGGTGATCACGCGCGATCCGCTCGTGCGCGTCGCGCCCGTGGAGTGGGCGACGATGCGCGATCGCACGATCGTGCAGTGGGACAAAGACGATCTGCAAGATCTCGGGCTCATCAAGATCGATCTGCTCGGCCTCGGCATGCTCTCGCTCATCCGCGACGCGTTCTCGCTCTACCGGCGACGTTACGGCGAAGCGAAACCCGAGCTCTCGCTCGCGAAGATCCCCGCGGACGATCCCGCGACGTACGCGATGTTGCAACGCGGCGATTCGATCGGCACGTTCCAAGTGGAATCGCGCGCGCAACAATCGATGTTACCGCGCTTGCGACCCGCGTGCTTCTACGATCTCGTGATGCAGGTCGCGATCATCCGTCCGGGTCCGATCCAAGGCGACATGATCCATCCGTTCTTGCGCCGTCGGAACGGCCTCGAAGCGGTGGAGTATCCGCACCCCAAACTCAAACCCGTATTGGAACGGACCCTCGGCGTCCCGCTCTTTCAAGAGCAGGGGATGCGCATGGCGATCGAGGCGGCGGGCTTCTCGCCCGGGCAAGCGGATCAGCTGCGGCGCGCGATGGGCCACAAGCGCTCGCGCGAACGGATGGCGGAGATCTATCCGCGCCTCGTCGACGGCATGGTGGCGAACGGCATCGATCGCGAGGCCGCGAAAAAACTCTTCCACATGCTCGAGGGCTTCGCCGATTACGGTTTCCCCGAATCGCACGCCGCGAGCTTCGCGCTGCTCACGTATGCGTCGTCGTATCTCAAATGTCACGAGCCCGCGATCTTTCTCGCGGCGATCCTCAACGTGCAACCGATGGGATTCTATTCGACCGAAGTGCTCGTGAACGACGCGCGCCGACACGACGTCGTCGTGAAGCCCGTGGAGATCAACGCGAGCGAGTACTGGAGTTTCGTCGATGCCGGAGGCGCCGCGCGGCTCGGCTTTCACGTGGCGCGCGGGCTCGGCGACGGACAGCGCGAGCGCCTCGAAGCCGCGCTCGCCGCCGGGCCGTTCGCGGATCTGCGCGAGTTCGCGACGCGCACGAAACTCGCGCAGAGCGCGCTCGAGAACTTAGCGGTCGCGGGCGCGTTCGCGCCGTGGTTCGCGACGCGGCGCGACGCGATGTGGGCGCTCCGCGGGCTCGGCGAATGCGAGGCGCGCGGCGATCTCGGGCGCGCGATGGAGGTCGAGGAGCCGGAGACCGGCTTCGCCGCGCTCTCGCCGCGCGAGGAGACCGAGTTCGACATCTGGGGGACGGGCGTGACGACCGGACCACAACCGATGGCGCATTTCCGCGCCGAACTCGACGCGCTCCGCGTGGTGACGGCCGAGCGACTCCCCGCGATGCCCGACCATCTCGTCTGCAACGTCGCGGGGATGGTGATCACGCGCCAACGCCCCGGCACGGCGAAGGGGTTCGTCTTCCTCACGCTCGAGGACGAGACCGGGCTCGTGAACGTCATCGTGAATCCGAAGGTGTACGAACGCTATCGCCGCGTGATCCGCTCGTCCGCCGCGCTCGTCATCGAAGGCGTGCTCCAAAAGGAGCAAGGGACGCTCGACATCATCGCGCGACGCTTCCGGCACCTCGAAACGCAGGGGACGCTCGCGGGCGTTCACGCCCGCAATTTTCATTAA
>CAZZXB010000114.1:3934-9212 GCA_964658025.1 uncultured Janthinobacterium sp. | reverse complement strand
ACCGGCGTCGGCGTGGGCGTCGGGCCGCCCGGAACGGGGGTCGGCGTCGGCGTGGCGACCCCGATCGGGGTCGCGGTCGGCGAGGGCGACGGCGTCGGATTGAAGGCGGAGGGCTCGACGATCCCGGCCTTGCTATCGCACGCGGCGAGCGCGAGGGCCATCGTAGTGAAGAAAATTGTTCCGCGGGCGGACGGAAAACGCATTGGCGCGAGCCTCCGGAGGAGCACGAAAAGGATACGAGGGACCGACCCGTCGCAGCAAATCGGCCGGGCCCCTTGTCGAATGCTACGGCGGGGCCGCGGCGCCCGCCTGTCGCATGCCGGGCCGTTGTTGCATTCCGCGCCTCCGGCTGGTACCATACATCAGCCGAAGCAGGGTCGCGCGAGCACCCTCACCGGATGCCCGCGGGCGATCCGGTCATGGGGCGAACGATCGACCGAAAGGTCGCCTCGTCGCCCGAATGGGATGTTTCGGCATCGCCATTCTTTTCGCATCTCCAAGGAGACGTCCCCATAGCACGACCCCTGCGCATAAACGATCAGATCCGCATCCGCCAAGTTCGCGTCATCGACGATGAAGGCGCGCAGCTCGGCGTGATGCCGACGGAGAACGCGCTGGCCCTCGCCCGTCAGAAGGGGCTCGATCTCATCGAAGTCTCACCGACGGCCGTTCCGCCGGTCTGCCGGATCAGCGATTATGGACGTCTCAAGTACGAGCAATCGAAAAAAGACAAAGACGCGCGGAAAAAGCAGAAGAACTGGGAGCTCAAGGAAGTCAAGCTCCGGCCCAAGATCGAGACGCACGACTACGAGACGAAGGCCCGCATGGCGGAACGTCTCCTGCTCGACGGAGGCAAGGTCAAGGTCACGATCATGTTCCGCGGACGTGAGATCACGTACACGAGCTTCGGAAAAGCGCTCCTCGATCGGATGGCGGTCGACATGGTTCCGATCGCGACCGTCGAGCGAGACGCGAAGCTCGAAGGCAAGAACATGTTCATGATCCTCGCGCCCCGGGCCGTCCCGACCGGACCTCCCAAGTTCACCCACCAGACCTCGCCCGAAAAACAGGCCGAGGCCGAAGCCGCGATCGACGACGATTCGGACGACGAGACCGACGACGACGTCGACGCGACGAAAGATTCGAGCCCGCCGGCCCCGGCCGATCCGGCCGAGCCCCCCGAACGGCAAGATGCCCCACCACAAGGAGTCGTTTCCCGTGCCTAAGATCAAGACGCATCGCGGAACCGCCAAGCGCGTGAAGGTGAGTGCGAACGGCAAAGTCTCGCACCGGCACCAATTCAGCGGCTGCGGTCACATCCTCAGCAAGAAGACGCGCAAGCGCAAGCGGAACTTCCGCAAAGACCAGCCCGTGTTCGCCGGAGATCTCAAGCGCTTCGCGCCGCAGATCCCGTACTTGCTGTAGGAGTTTCGACGTTTCATGGCACGTATCAAGCGCGGCGTTCAGAAGATCAAACATCGCCGCAAGGTAATGAAGCTCGTCAAGGGCTTTCGGGCGGCGCGTAGCCGCAACTATCGCGTCGCGAACGAAGCCCTGCTCCATTCGCTGAGTTATGCGTTTCGCGATCGTCGCGTGCGCAAGCGCGATTTCCGCTCGCTCTGGATCAGCCGCATCAACGCGGCCGCGCGTCGCGAGGGGATGTCGTATTCGCGACTGATCGACGGTCTAAAAAAGAGCGGCGTCGCGCTGAATCGAAAGACGCTCGCGGATCTCGCCGTCTCCGATCCCGCCGCGTTCGATTCGTTGCTCGCCGTCGCGAAGGCGCAGTTGGAAACGCGGCAGAGCGAACGCGTCGCCTCATAATCCGCCCGACCTTTTCGTCCGAAGGGACCCGTATGGCAGCACAGCCGCAATCCAGAGCACCGCGCCTCGGCAAACGCGACTATCCGATCGGGATCGCGCTCGGCGCGATCCACGTGATCGCGCTCGCCGCGTTCCTCCCGGGGATGTTCACGTGGCCCGCGTTCTTCGTGGCCTTCGCGCTCTACGCGGTGACCGGATTGCTCGGCATCACGCTCGCGTTCCATCGCCTGCTGACGCACCGGAGCCTCGTCGTTCCCAAGCCCGTCGAGTACGCGCTCGCCGTCATCGGATCGCTCGCGTTACAGGGCGGCCCGATCGAGTGGGTCGCGCAGCATCGCGCGCATCACGCCCACACCGATCGCGACGGCGACCCGCACGACGCGAATCGCGGCATGCCGTGGGCGCACGTCGAATGGCTCTTCCGCACGAACAAGGATCGGATCCCCGTCGCCGAACGCGCGCGCTGGGCGCCCGATCTCACGAACGATCCGTTCTATCGCACGCTCGAGAAGAGCCAGGTGCTCCTCACGGTCGCGCTCGGGCTCGCGCTCTTCGCAATCGGCGGCTTGCCGTTCGTCATCTGGGGGATCTTCGTCCGGCTCGTCGTCGTGTATCACGTGACGTGGCTCGTCAACAGCGCGTCGCATGCGGTCGGCTACCAAACCTTCCGGACGGGCGATCGCTCGACGAATAATTGGTGGGTCGCGCTCCTCGCGTTCGGCGAGGGATGGCACAACAACCATCACGCGTTTCCGTTTTCCGCGCGTCACGGCTTTCGTTGGTTCGAGATCGATCCGACGTTCTACACGATCAAGCTGATGACGTGGCTCCGTCTCGCGCGCAACGTGAAGCTCCCGACGGCCGAGATGATGGAACGTCTCGCCATCCGCAAGACGAGCGCGACCAACTAACGATCCTCGGACGCACGCCGCGCGCGTCGTGGCGTGCGGTCAGGCGCGACGGCGTTCGAACGCGTCGCTGTTCTGCGTGAGGATCCGAAAACGCAGGTCGTCACCCGCGAGCACGCCGCTCGCGACGAGGGACGAGAGCACGGAGAAGATACCGTCGGAGCCGAGATGCGCCGCGGCGAACGCCGCATAGGCTTCCTCGGGTGCCGTCTGCATCGCGCCGATGAAATCGAGCGAGACGGTCGCCGCGCGCGCGATCGTCTCGCGCAGACTCCGTGCGGCGGGCGCGTCGTCGTCGGCGACCTCGTCGGGACGCTCGGAGACGATCGCGAGCGCGTAGTCGAGTGCGGCCGCGTTCGAGAGCAAACCGGACGCCGCGTCGGCCCCGCTGTTTTTCGCGGCGGCGAACCGCTTCGCCGAGTCCATGAGGAAGTATTGCAACGCGGCGACGCGCTCCGGCGCGAGCTTCACGACACACGCCCGCGTTCGCGGATCGCCCAGGCGAGCGCGATCTGCGTTTTCGAATCGCGCAGCTCGTCCGCTTCGACGAGCGCCCACGCGTCGTCGAGCGACCAAGTTCGCAATTCGAACTGTTCGTCGTCTTCGGGCGCCGACTCGCCCGCCGTGAGCCCTTCGGCGAGGAAATAGTGGATGCGCTCTTCGCTGTACCCGGGCGCCACGTAGATGCTCCAGAGAAAGCGGAGCGTCTCGGCACGATAGCCCGTCTCTTCGACGAGTTCGCGGCGCGCCGTCTCGATCGGCGGCTCGCCGCGTTCGATCATGCCGGCGGGGACCTCCCAGATGTCGGAATCGATCGCGTGCCGGTGCTGTTTTACGAGCACGATCGAATCCGGCGTGGGACGCGCGACGATGCACACGCCGCCGACGTGTTCCACCACCTCGACCGAGCGTCGCCCGCCTCCGCGGACTTGGTCGATCTCGTCGACGCGGAGATTGAGGACGCGACCGCTGTAGATTCGCTCGGAGGCGTGGGCTTTCATAAGATCGGGACTTTCTAGCGGGGCTCGGGAGGACGGTCGGCGGGTGCTTGTGGGACGACGCGAATGAAGAATTCGACGATCAGCCCGAACTCCACACCCACGACGGCGGCGCCGAGCGACCAGCGCGCGGGCGACGCCACGAACGCGATCGCGGCGGCGATCGCCGCGAGAAACGCCGCATCGCGCGTCGCCTGCAGGCGGACGAGCGGGCCGCCGGCGGTGAAATTCCGGCGAAAGGCGGCGACGAGCGCGATCGCGATCGTCGCGAGGATCGCGATCGTCGTCGCGTGATACTGCGCGATCTGCACGAGCAGGGAACGCCCCCCGACGAGCACGGCGACCGCCATCACGACGATGAAAAAAGCTTCGACCGAGCGCGCGTTCATCGCGACTGACTCTCCGGCGCGACGATGTTTCCCCTGCCGCGTCGAAGGCGAGGCGATGCCGACGACCCTGGGCGCGCACTCACCGAAACTCGACGTCGTCCGCGCGCTTCGCACGACGGCCGGGCGACGCGAGCACGGGCGCTTCGCGGTCGACGGGATCACGATGCTCGGCGAGGCGGTCGACGCCGGGCACGAACCGCACGCGATCTACGCGACGGAGTCCGGGTTCGAGGCGCTCCGCGCGAGCGGCGCCGTCGATGCGAGCCGACTCGACCGAACGTATCTCGTAGCGGATCGCTCGATGGCGAAGCTCTCCGATCTCGACTCGCCGCCGGGGATCCTCTCCGTTTTCTCGACGCGGACGCGCGACGTCGCGGCGCTTCTCGACGCGGGCGACCCGGTGCTGGCGCTCGCTCGCCTCGCCGACCCGGGCAACGCGGGAACGCTCGTTCGGACGGCGGAGATCTTCGGCGTCGAACGGATCGTTTTCGGGACCGGCGGCGTCGACGCGTTCCACCCCAAGGTCGTGCGCGCCACGATGGGCGCGATCTTCCGGGTCGCGATCGCGACGGCGGACGGTGCGGAACTCGCCCGCGCCGCGGGCTCGAACGACTACGCGCTCGTCTCGGTCGCATCGGGAGGCGAGTCGCTCGCGGACTTCCGCTTCGATCGCCGGAGCGTCCTCGTCGTGGGGAACGAACGCCACGGCGTCGACGGATACGTGGCCGACGCCGATCGAACCGTTTCGATCCCGCAGCGCGGGGCGGGCGAGAGTCTCAACGCGGCGATCGCCGGAAGCATCGTGCTGTACGCATTCTCGCAACAAACCGACCCGCCCGGGAAGGGTCGATCGTTCGAAAACGCTTGATTTGTCAAGACTTGGCGACCGATAGCGAGGATGTTATACTCGCCGCAGTCTCGGGCGTCGGAAACGCCGTGGCACATATAACTTTTTAGAAGGGTACACGCCGACTGATGCGCACCAACGACCGCTTCTGGAAATTGTTCACGAGTACCGGATCCGTTTACGCATATCTGATCTATCGCCAGGTGAATCAGGCTCCCGCGAGTAGCTAAGTACCCTCGATCGTCTACGAAAAGATGTCGCGAACGCCCGGCCGAAAGGCCGGGCGCCGCTGTTTTTGGAAACTCAGATAAT
>CAZZXB010000114.1:0-3924 GCA_964658025.1 uncultured Janthinobacterium sp. | reverse complement strand
GGCCGGGCGTTCGCATGTAACGGAGTTCGCCATCAGCACCCTCGACCACGATCTCGAAGCCCTGGGAACGCGCTTGGAAGCGGCCCTCTCGGACGCCCGCGACGTCGCCGCCGTCGAAGCGGTCCGCGTCGGGTTTCTCGGCCGCAGCGGCGAGATCACGGCCGTGCGCCGTTCGATCGGCACCTTGCCGCCGCCGGAGCGTCCCGCGGCGGGAAAGACGATCAACGCCGCGCACGAGCGCTTCGAGAGCCGCGTCGACGAAGCGTTGCGCGCGCTCGAACGAGGCGCGCTCGATGCCGAGCTCGATCGCGAGATCGACGTCACATTTTCGGGCGCTCCCGCGCGCTCGGGATCGCTCCATCCGATCCGTCGCGCGATGGAAGACGCCTGCGGTTACTTCGAACGACGCGGTTTCGCGGTCGTGCTCGGCGACGAGATCGAAACCGAATACTACAACTTCGACGCGCTCAACATTCCGCCCGACCATCCGGCGCGCGAGGGGCTCGATTCGTTCTATCTCCGGCCGGGCGTGCTCTTGCGGACCCACACGTCGCCGATGCAGGTCCGAACGATGCAGGCCGTGCCGCCGCCGATCGCGATCGTGGTTCCGGGGCGCGCCTATCGCCGCGACGCGATCGACGCGCGACATTCGCCCGCGTTCCATCAGATCGAAGGCCTCCTCGTCGCGCCCGGGATCCATCTCGGGCATCTCAAGGGCGTGCTGACCGGACTCTTCCGCGATCTCTTCGGCCCGCGTCAGGCGGTGCGATTCCGACCGTCCTTCTTCCCGTTCACCGAACCGAGCGCCGAAGTCGACACGACGTGTCCGGGCTGCGGCGGCGGCGGTTGCAAGACGTGCGGCGGTTCGGGCTGGATCGAGATCGGCGGCTCGGGGATGGTGCATCCGGCCGTGTTGCGCGAGTCGGGCTACGATCCCGAGCGCGTGACGGGCTGGGCCTTCGGCGTGGGCATCGAACGGATCGCGATGGTCCGTCAGGATATCGGCGACATTCGGACGTTATTCGATAACGATCCGCGCGTGCTCGCGAGCCTCGCGTAATGCGCGTTCCGCTCGCATGGCTGCGCGACTACGTCGCCTTCGATCTCGACGCGGACGCGGTCGCGGAACGTTTCGCGACGCTCGGCTTTCCCGTCGATGCGATCGAACGCAGGACGCGACTCTCCGGCGTGCTCGTCGGACGACTCGCGAAGGTCGAAAAGCATCCGGACGCCGATCGCTTACAGGTCTGCACCGTCGACGTCGGCGCCGAACGGACGCTCACGATCGCGACCGCCGCCACGAACGTCGCGACGGGCGACGTCGTGCCGGTGGCGACGATCGGCGCGGAACTCGTCGGGCTCACGATCGCGCCGCGCACGATGCGCGGCATCGCCTCGGAAGGGATGCTCTGCTCGGCGGCCGAGGTCGGTCTCCCGGGCGACTGGTTCGAAGACGGCATCTTACGGCTCGAATCGGACGTCCCGATCGGTACGGATTTCGTGGCGCTCTACGGCCTCAACGACGACGTGCTCGACGTCGAGATCACGGCGAATCGGGTCGACGCGATGTCGGTGCTCGGGCTCGCGCGAGAGCTCGCTGCGTCGCTCGGCGTCGCGCTGCGCGAACCCGCAACGGACGTTCCCGCCGCGGCGACGGCGCCCGACCCGACGCCCGCGGACGTCGTGACGATCGCGAGTCCGGATTGCCGGCGCGTCGTCGCGCAGCGCGTCTCGAACGTCGCGTCGCGCGTCGCACCGTTCTGGATGCGCTCGCGCCTCGCGCTCGCGGGTCAACGCCCGATCGACGGCATCGTCGACGTCTCGAATTTCGTCATGCTCGAATGCGCGCAGCCGTTGCATTTCTACGATTATGCGAAGCTCGCGGGCGGCGCGCTCACCGTGCGCGACGCGCGCGACGGCGAGACGATACGCACGCTCGACGGCGCCGAGCGCGCGCTCGATTCGCGCTTTCTCGTGCTCGCCGACGACCGCGAACCGCAGTGCGTCGCGGGTCTCATGGGCGGCGCGTCGAGCGAGGTGACCGCGCAGACGCGCGACGTGCTGATCGAGGCGGCGACGTTTGCGGGGCCCCGCGTGCGACGGATGAGCGTCGCATTCGGCCTGCGCACCGAGGCCTCGAGCCGACACGAAAAGGGTCTTCCGCCCGCCCTCGCGACGTTCGGCGCGGCGCGTGCCGCGCATCTCCTCGCTCGCGCCGGGGCGACGGTTCACGCTCCGTTCGTCGCGGGCACGACGGGAGACGCCGTCGCGCCGATCGCCGTCCCGATCGATCGCTTCCGCGCGTTACTCGGAATCGAGATCACGGCTTCGGAGGCCGCGGGCGCGCTCCGCGCGCTCGGCTTCGTCGTCGAACACGTCGACGACGCGATCCTCGCCGTGCCGCCGGGAGCGCGCGGCGACGTGCGCATCGCCGAAGACGTGATCGAGGAAGTCGCGCGGATCGTCGGATACGATCGCATCGTCGCCGAGATGCCGGCCGTATTCGAACACGGCATCTCGAGCGATGCGTATCGGAACGACGTGCGCGTCGCGCACGCGCTCGCGGCGCGCGGCTATCGCGAGAACGTCTCGCTCGCGTTGCAATCGGGTTCCGTCGCCACGCGATACGCGCGCGCGGGGATCGCGCCGGGCGCCGTCGTGGAGATCGCGAATCCGTTGTCGGAGGATCAGCGCTACCTGCGCTTCTCGCTGTTGCCGGGATTACTCGCGAACGCCGCGCGGTACGGTGCCGGCGGCGAGATGCGATCGTTCGAACTCGGCCACGTGTTCGCCGCGCGCGACGCGGCGGACGCGAACGGACGCGCGACCGATCCCACCGCGCAGACCGTGCCGGGCGAGCCGTTCGCCGAAGTCGCGGACGCCGCGTGGTTCGCGAGTTCGCCCGCCGTCGACGAACCGCACTGGCGCGACTCGGGATTCGCCGCGTTCAAGGCGGACGCGCTCGCGCTCGTCCGCGCGCTCGTCGGTCGCGAGGCCGAGGTCGAACGCGCGACCGAACCCGGATTGCATCCCGGCAAGACCGCCGCGCTGCTCGTCGACGGCGCGCGCGTCGCGACGATCGGCGCCGTCGATCCGCGCCTCCTCGCCGCGTTCGATCTCCCGGGACGCGCCTACGCGGGCTCGCTCCACGTCGCCGATCTCCCCGCGTATCGCGCGCCGCGTTTCCGTGCGCCGTCGCGCTATCCGTCGGTCGCGCGCGATCTCGCGCTCGTCGTCGCGCCGCACGTCTCCGCACGCGCGATCGAAGACGCGGTGCGCGCGGGCGCGGGCGACGCGCTCGCCTCGGTCGACGTGTTCGACGAGTATCGCGGACCGCAGGTCGGGCCCGACAAGAAGAGCCTCGCCGTCCGCGTGGTGTTGCAGCGCGACGACGCGACGCTCACCGACGCCGACGCGGAAGCGCGCGTCGCGGCGATCCTCGCGTCGCTTCGCGAACGCTGCGAGGCCGTCATCCGGTCGTGACGGGCGCGTTCGGCTGGCCCGACGTCGTCGCCGCGATCGTCGTGCTCTTCGGCGGTCTGCGCGGCTTAAAACGCGGGCTCGTCGGCGAACTCGCGGGAACCCTCGCGCTCGGCTTCGCGATCTACGCGGCGTTCCGCTATCCCGGGATGTGGGACGCCTGGCTCGCCGCGCACGCGCACGTCGCGCGCGGGGCGACGCACGTCGTCGGCATGATCGGCTACGCGCTGCTCGCGTACGCCGTCGTCCGCGCGATCGGCGGCGTGCTCGGCTCGATCGCGAGACTGCCGATCCTCGGCGTCTTCAACGGCATCCTCGGCGCCGCCGCGGGCGCGGCGAAAGCCGTGGTGTTTTTATGGGCGATCGTGTACGCGGCGCATTTCTTTCCGTTGCCGTACGACGTTCGCGAGGATCTGCGGCGCTCGCCCGCGGTCGCGCTCGTCC
>CAZZXB010000113.1:0-9393 GCA_964658025.1 uncultured Janthinobacterium sp. | reverse complement strand
GGCGCACCGATCGGTTTCGATCTGCACGGCTTCGACGCGACCGACGGCTACCCGGCGTCCGGACTCGCGGTCCGCGTCCGTCTGAGGCACGGCGCGTCCGAACAGGAACGGACGGCGACGCTCGATCCGCACGGGCGCGCGCACGTCGTGTTCGCGCGGACGAATCTCGGTGCGAACCTCGCGCTCGCCGACGCGGTCGTCGACGGACGCCCGATCCTCGACGCCACGTCGGTCGTCGTCGAACCGCGCGCGCTCGCGGGCCCGGTCGCGTCGGCGGCGACGGCGGTCGCCGTCGAGACGCACGCGCGACGGTACGTTTCGGGGGGCACCGTCGCCGTCCGCGGATCGGCGCCCGGCGCGAGCGGCGACGCGCTGCTCGCGATCGCGGGCGCGCGGACGTACGCGCTCCGCCGCGCGAACGTCGCGAACGGGTCGGCGTCCGCGACGCTCGCGCTCGGCGACGCGCAGGGCGACGTGCGCGCGAGCGCCGCGTTCGTTCGCGACGGTGCGATCGCGCTCGGCTCGAGCGCGATCGACGTCGACGGCCCGGGCCGCGCCGTCGACGCGACGCTCGACCTCGACGCGCGGAGTTACGCGCCCGGCGCGACGCTGCACGCGTCGCTGCGATCGTCGATCGCCCTGCGCGACGGAACGAACGCCGTGCGCGTCGCGGACGGGCGCGAGAGCGGCGCCGCGTTATTCGAAGACGCACCCGCGCTCCTCTCCGCGGGCGCGACGACGACGCAGGCGCCCGCATCGGACGATCCGCAGTGGCACGCCTACGTCGCGCCCGCGCGCTCGAAGGCGAACGATATCTTCGCGGCCGAGCGTCCGCGCAAGATCGCGAGCGAGGTGCCGACGATCGCCGCGGCCGCGCCGCGCACGCTCTTCTGGCGCGTCGATCGCGGAGCCGCGCAAACGTTCGACGTCGCCGCGCCGACGACGCCCGGGCGCTACGTGCTCTCGGTGCTCCGCGTCGCGAATAACGGCGACGTCGGCGCGGCGTCGGCGAGTTTCGAGGTACGATGAGCGAGAAGAAGTTGATGCTGCTCGATACGTACGGGCTCGTCTACGCGGCGTTCTTCGCGATGAAGGACCGTCCGCTCACGACGACGCGCGGCGAACGGATCGAAGCGGCGTACGTCTTCACGACGACGCTCACGAAGCTCGTCGCCGACGAGAAGCCGACGCACGTCGTCGCCTGTTTCGATCGCGGCCTCCCCGCCGCGCGCGTCGCGATCTACGAGGCGTACAAAGCACAGCGCGAGACGATGCCCGACGATCTGCGCTCGCAGTTCGCGCTCGTCCGTCGGATCCTCGAAACCTACGGCATCCCGACGATGGAGATCGAGGGCGAAGAGGCCGACGACGTGATCGCGACGCTCGCGAATCAAGCGGAGGCGCAGGGCGAATCGACGGTCGTCGTCACGGGCGATAACGATCTGTTGCAGATCGTCGACGAGCGTACGACCGTGCTCGTGCGGACGCGCATGGGCGGCGTGATGCGGTACGATCCGGCCGCCGTCCGCGCGCGTTTCGATCTCGAGCCGCGCCAGCTCCCCGATTACCGCGGCCTCAAAGGCGATCCGTCCGACAATCTCCCCGGCATACCGGGCGTCGGCGAGAAAACCGCGATCAAACTCGTCAAGTCGGCGGGTTCGCTCGACGCGTTGCTCGCCGATCCCGCGCTCGCGGGGACGCCGAAGTTCGAGAATCTCGTGCGCGAACACGGCGAGATCGCGCGGCGTTGTCGCGACGTGTCGGTCATCAAGCGCGATCTCCCGGTCGAGATACCGTGGGAGGCCGCGCGCTACGCGCAGCCGGCGACGGACGCGCTGTACGTGCTCTACCGCGATCTCGAATTCAAGTCGTTACTGAACAAGCTCCCGGTCACCGAAGACGACGCCACGCTCATCGCGCGCGACGACGCGGAACTCGTGCGGGGTTCGTATCGCACCTTCGTGCCGTCGACCGATCCGCCGGAGTTCGCGCTGCTCGGGTCGATGCTCGACGACGCGGCGCGCGCCCCCGAGATCGCGATCGCGGTACGCGGCGGCGAGGAGATCGGGATCGCGACCGCCGTCGAGACGGGCTTCTCGTTCGCGGTCGGCGCGCTCGCGCACGACGTCGTGCGGACGGCCTTCGACGCGTTGCTCGCGAGCGGCGTCCCGATCGTCGCGCACGATTGGAAGGCCTTCGCCGCGCTCGTCCGGTCGCGGCGGGTCGGCTCGTCCGCGCCCGCCGTCGTGACGGAAGGCGCGGTCGTCGCGACGGACGGGACGGACGGGCTCGCCGGAACGTTGTTCGATGCGGTCGCGCCGTCGGAACCGGCGAAGCGGATCGGATCGCGCGACGGAGCCGCGGGCGACGTCGACGTCGCGCCCGCGATTCGAACCGAGCCCGCGCCGGGCGACGCGCCGTCCGCGGGGGCGGTCGGGATCGCCCACGACGTCGGGATGCCCCCCGCGACGTCGCTCGTCGACGACACGATGGTCGCGGCGCATCTGCTCAACCCGTCGCGATCGTATACGTCGCTCGACGACGCCGTCGGCGAATATCTCGAGCGGCGTCTGCCGACCGACGTCGCGGCGCACGCGGATGCGGTATTGCGCTTACGCCCGGTGCTCCGCGATCGGCTCGCGCATCGCGAACAACTCGCGCTCTACACGGACGTCGAGCTGCCGCTCGTCGCGATCCTCGCGCGGATGGAGGCGACGGGGATCGCGGTCGACGTGGCCGCGCTCGACGGCCTCGCGCGCGAAGTGGAAGATTCGGTCGCGCGGCTGCAAGGCTCGATCTACGCGCTGGCGGGCGAAACGTTCAACATCGGTTCGCCGCAACAACTCGGCGCGGTGCTCTTCGAGCGCCTCGGCATCCCGAGCGGCGGTCGCACGAAAACGGGTTGGGCGACCGGAATCGAGGTCTTACAGCCGCTCGCGCGCGAGCACGAGATCGTCGCGGGCGTCCTCGAGTATCGCGAGGTCACGAAGCTCAAGAACACCTACATCGACGTCATCCCGCGCTTACTCGGAAGCGACGGCCGGTTGCGCACGATCTTCAACCAGACGACCACCGCGACCGGACGGCTCTCGTCGACGAACCCCAATCTCCAAAACGTTCCCGTGCGCACGGAACTCGGACGGCGCATCCGACGCGCGTTCGTCGCCCCCTCGCCCGAGCGCGCGCTGCTCGCGGCGGACTACTCGCAGATCGAACTGCGGATCATGGCGCATCTCTCGGGCGATACCGCGATGCGCGAGGCGTTCGCGCGGGGCGACGACATCCACGACGTCACCGCGCGCGGGATCTTCGGCGTCGTCGCGCAGGACGCGGTCTCGCCGAACCAGCGTCGCATCGCGAAATCCGTGAACTTCGGCCTGCTCTACGGCATGTCGGATTTCGGGCTCGCGCAACGGCTCGAGATCGAACGCGGCGAAGCGCGCGCGATGACGGAAGCGTACTTCGCGCGCTTCCCGGACGTCCGCGGCTGGATCGAGCGCAATCTCGAATTCGGACGCGAGCACGGCTACGTCCCGACGATCCTCGGCCGACGCCGCTACATGCCCGACTTGCGCGCGCGCAACTTCGCCGTGCGCGCCGGCGCCGAACGCGAGGCGACGAACGCGCCGATGCAAGGGAGCGCGGCCGATCTCATGAAGCTCGCGATGGTCCGCATCGCGACGGCGTTCGCGGCGCGCGGAACCGATGCGGCGTTACTGTTGCAGATCCACGACGAACTGATCTTCGAGGTCGCGAAAGCCGAACTCGGCGAGATCGCGGCGCTCGTGCGTCGCGAGATGGAAACGGCGCTCGAACTCTCCGTCCCGCTCGAGGTGACGCTCAAGAGCGGCGCGAGCTGGTACGAGGTAGAGCTGCTCTCGCCGTGAGAGGTCGGAGCCGCCTCCCACGCGGACGGGCGGTCCGTTCGATGCGGCGTACGGACGGGTGCGCTACGAGACGCCGCTCATCTCGCAGCGGTTCTTGCCGTCGCCCTTCGCGCGGTATTGCGCGAGGTCGGCGCGGTGGAGGAGCGTGCTCGCGTCCGAGCCGTCGTCCGGGAAGATCGACACGCCGACGCTCGCGCTGAGCTCGATCGTGCGGTCGTCCACGCGATACGGACGCGAGAGCGATTCGACGATCCGCCGCCCGAGCGCCGAACAATCCGTGGCACGTTCGACCTCGTCTTGGAGGACGACGAATTCGTCGCCGCCGAGACGGGCGGGGACGTCGTAGTTCCTGCACAGCTCGCGCAGGCGCGTCGCGACGTCGCAGAGGATCGCGTCGCCGACGGCATGGCCGTAGCGGTCGTTGACGCCCTTGAAGCCGTCGAGATCGACGTAGTGGATCGCGAACGATCGAAGGTGGCGTCGCCCGCGACCGATCGCCGCTTCGAGATCGCCGCAGAACTGCGCGCGATTCGCGAGACCCGTCAGCGCGTCGTAGTACGCGAGCTTCGCGAGTCGGCGCTTCTGCATGTCGCGCTCGAGCGCGGCGGCGACGAGCGCGGCGACGAGGCGCACGAAGTCGCGATCGAACTCGTCGAAGTCCTCGATGCGACGCGAGAGAAAACCGATCGCCCCGTGCGCGCGTCCGTCCACGAGGATCGGCGCCGAGATGTAGCCGTGCCAATCCGGGTAGACGGGGGCGTCGGGCGAACGCGCGTGTTCGGCCGCGAGATCGCTCATCGCCAGGACGTCGCCGAGGTCGAGCGTCTCGCGGACGTACGTGGCGCGCAGCGGTACGACGGCGCCCACCGCGGCGGCGGGCGACGGCCCCGCGCCGTGTTCGATCCGGATCGCGTCGCCCTCGATCGCGCCGACGTAGCCGTATTGCATGTCGAGCGTTTCCAGCGCGAGTTCCAGCGCCGCGTCGATCTGTTCGCGGCTCGATGTCGCTTTCGATGCGGAGATGAGGTAGAGCGCGCGCACGCGTTTCGCTCGCGCTTCGACGAGTCGCGCGAGGCGCGATGCCTCGGTGATGTCGTTTCCGATGATGTACGCGCCTTCGGAGCGGCCGTCGACGACGATCGGCACCGTCCGACATTCGATCTCGATCTCGCGACCGTCGCGGTGGCGACAGATCGTCCGAAACGCCATCGTCTTCCCCGTCCGTAACGCCTCGCGAAAACGGCCTTCTTCGGGGAGCGCGGGATCTTCCAGGAGTTTGCGATAGCGGCTCCCGCGCAGGTCGTCGATGTCGTAGCCGAGGAGGTCGTGCACGGCGTTGTTCGCGGCCACGCATGCCCCGCGACGATCGAGCGTGAGGACCGTTTCGGTGTTGTTGTCCAGGAGCGATTGGAGCCGCTCGTTCGTCGCGGAGATCGCCTGACGCATCGCGTGCTCTCGCGTGACGTCGCGTACGCTCGTGATGCGATGGAACTCGTCGATCCGGCGATTGCGCAACTCGCAGAGCCGCGTCGTTCCGTCGGCCGCGTAGAGCAGCGTCGTCGCCTGCGCCGGAAGATCGGCGATCACCGCTTCCCGGAACGCCGACATCTGCGCGAGATCGGTCTCCGGGCCGCACAGGATCGACGGATCGGTTCCGATGATCTCGACCTTGCCGTACCCGAAAACGTCCTCGAACGCACGGTTGACGTACACGAACGTCGGCATGGCGTCGAGCGTCGGGATCCGTTCGATCGTGATCGGCTCCGCGATGTGTTCGAGCGCCTGGCTCGAGAGCGCGACCTTCGCGAGGCTCTCCTCGGAGATGCCGTGTCGCGATTCGATGAGCGCCACGAGCGACGACGCGAGATGGCGCATCGTCTCGCGCTGTTTTTCGGTGAGCGAGCGCGGCACGTAGTCGAACGTGCAGAGCGCTCCGAGGACGTGTCCGTACCGATCGACGAGCGGGGCGCCCGCATAGTAACGGACGTGCGGTTCGCCCGTGACGAGCGGATTTTCGACGAAGCGCGGATCGAGGAGGGCGTCGGGGATCTCGAAGATATCGTCGCTCGCGATCGCGTGCGAGCAGAACGCGACGTCGCGCGGAAATTCGTGACGGGCGAGACCGAAGTCGGCCTTCACCCACGTCCGACTCGTGTCGACGAGGTTGACGAGCGCGATCGGCATGTCGCAGACTTGCGCGGCGAGGTTCGCGAACGCGTCGTACGCCGGATCTTGCGGCGTATCGAGGATCGCGTATTCGTGGAGCGCCGCGACGCGCGCGGCTTCGTTATCGGGGATCGGCGGACAGACCATACGTCGTTACCGGTTAGCGAACGGCGACGGAAATGCGTGCGATCATCACTCCATAGGTATCGGATGCGGGACGTCCGATGTGAGGCGCGCGCCGTCCGAGGCGGGATCGTCGTGCGGGCTCGCGGGCGGAACGCGCGGACCCGGAGAAGCGTTGTCGTATCGTGCTTTTCGCGCTCCTCGTCCCCGCGCTCTCGACGCTCCTCGCGGTCGGTACCTCCGGCGGCGGCGGTCTCCACGGCGGGCAGCCCTCCGCCGCGCTCAAATGCGCGAACCCCTCGCTTCCCGCCGCGATCTTAGCGGGCGCGAACGGCGCCGTCTCGAGCGACGTCGACGCGACGCCGCTTCGCGTCGCAAAGGTGACCTCCGGCGACGCGACGTTCCAACTCGCCCTCGCCGAAGACGAGCCCACGCGCGAGCGCGGCCTCATGTGCGTGACGGCGCTCCGCCCGCGAGCGGGGATGCTCTTCGCGTTCGCCACGTCCTCCGCGTGGACGTTCTGGATGAAGAACACGGTCGTGCCGCTCGACATGGTGTGGCTCGAATCCGACGGAACCGTGACGCACGTCGCGTCGGAAGTCCCCGCTTCGACGCTCGATACGCCGAACGACAAGGTCGCGCGTCGTGCGGGGCACGGCCGGTACGTGATCGAGCTCGCGTCGGGCGAAGCCGATCGCGCGGGGATCCACGAAGGCATGAAGTTCGATCTTCCGGCGGTGCATCCGACGCAGTAATCCCGCCGCAACGTTTCGCGCGTCGCGCGCGTTGTAAGGGCGACGTGCCCGAGCTCCCCGAGGTGGAAACGATCGCCCGCGGACTCGCGCGAGCGGTGGTCGACAAGACGATCGCCGCCGTCGACGTCCGACGGACGGACGTCGTGGGATCCGATCCGGATCGGTTCCGCGCGGACCTCCCGGGCGACCGCATTCTCGCGGTCGGTCGGCGCGCCAAGTACGTGGTCTTCTCGCTCGCCTCGCGCAGGCAACTCGTCGTTCATCTCCGGATGACCGGGCGGCTGATCGTGCAGGCGCCGGGGGCCACGGAGCCGGAGCCGTATACGGGCGTCGCCCTGACGTTCGCGGACGGCACGCGGCTCTGCTTCGCGGACGTCCGCCGGTTCGGGCGCATCCGACTGCTCGAGGACGGCGCCCCCTGGGACGCCGCCCTCGGCGTCGAGCCCCTCTCCGATGCCTTCACGCTCGCCCGTCTCACCGAACTCGCGGAGGGTCGGACGACGCCGATCAAGACGTTCTTGCTCGATCAGACCAAGATCGCCGGGATCGGGAACATCTACGCGTGCGAGTCGCTCTGGGAGGCGCGGATCCGTCCGTCGGTCTCGGCGCGCCGACTCACGAAGCCCGCCCGAATCCGTCTCGTCGCCGCGATCCGCAGCGTCCTGGCCCGGGCGATCGAGATGCGCGGCACGAGCGTCGACGACTACGTGGACGCCGAGGGCCTACGCGGCGGCTTCCAAAACGTGCTCGCCGTCTACGGCCGTCACGGCCTCCCGTGTCACGTTTGCGGTGCGCCGATCGTCCGGACGGTGCTCGCGCAGCGGGGGACGTGGTGGTGTCGGGGATGTCAACGCTAAAAAATAAAAAGGACTGCCCCGCAGTCCTTTTTATACTGGCTTTAGTGCGTGGGTCCTACGATTAACCGACCATCCCGTGGCCGAGTAACGTCATGATGTGTTTCGCGATCCCGACGATTCCATGTCCGAGATCGACGAAGGTCCGGGCGGTGATTAACGCGGTGGTGATCAATGCAAAGCTCCCATATCTGTAAGATGTGATATGCCGCACATTTTATACTGAAGGACCGCGATGCTCCTTCTAACCCGACGCGAAGACGTGCTCCAAGTGAATCCTTAACGGAGAATTCGCCCAGGGGCGTAGCAGATCGACGGCGCTCTCGGCGTCCCGCTTGTTCCTCGTCGCTAATGCCAAGTGGTATGCGGCCGTCGCCGCACGCCACGGGACGATGGACGTGCTCTGCCACGATACCGTCGAATCGGCAAGCTTTGCGATCGACGAAAGCCGATCGCCGAACGCAGCCTCGAGAATGCCCATCGCCAATCGTTCCAACGATAGCGTATGCACTTCGATGCGGGACGCGACGGGCGTTTCGGCTCGCGTCTCCGGAGCGTTTCGTAGCTCCTTCGCTAGGTCTCGGTAGCGTTGCGCTTCCTTTCGGTCGAAATCGACGAGCAGCGTCGCTAAGTCGATTAACGAAAGTCGATCCCGACGATCGAGAGATTGCCATTCGATCGCAGACGCCAGCACGATCAGATCGCGGAGCCATCGCTCGCGAGACTCTTTCGGATGATCGAGCGAGATCTGCTTTACGAGCTCGATCATCAACACGAGTCGACCGAACGGATAGGCGATACGCTCGATTCCCGTGTACAAACACGTGAGCGCCTCATGGCTCCGACCGTGATAGTAGAGGGTGCCGGCGGCGTCCCGTCGCGCGAAGGCTTCGTACGGCTCGAGAAGCTTCGGAACTCGAAGCGATGCCAGACGGTGCATCGCGTTCTCGGTCATCGTCACGTCGTCGGTCTCGCGCGCGGCGACGCAAGACTCGCGGATGTCGATGACTTCTGAGATCGTATCGCGGCGTTTCGCGGTCGCCCAATACGCGAGGTTGAGCTTCTGGAGCGATGCGTGAGCGTCGAAGCGTCCGGCATCCGAATCCGTGAACGCGAAGATTTGTCGGGCACGAAACCGCAGGTAGTCCGTCGGTCCGAACATCTCGATGTCCCGAACGAGCATCTCCAGCTCGGCTCGTGCGCCGCGCGTACAAGCATTCTCCATGAGAATAATCGTGATGGCGCTCTGCGCATCCGCGGCTCCCACGGAGCGGGCGAGTTCGCAAACCGTTCTCAAGGAATCAGAGTCGAGGTGACCGGTGCGCCTGGTTTCGAGGGCGATCGTTAAAAACCGAAACCAGCTCTCTTGGCGGCCGCTGAACTCTGCTTGGCGTCGCTTGAGCCGTTCCACCATGCGCTCGAGCGCCACGCCCTGCTTATGAACGAACGTGCTCAGTCGAAGGTGCATATACGCGAGCACGAGTAACGCGTCGACGGTATCCTCGCGCTCGGCTTCCCGTTTGCAGCCTTCGAGATCGCCCGCGAGGTATGCAGCGACGACCGGGCCCGGAAGCTCGTCGTCGTAGTAGCCCATGACTTCTTCGATGC
>CAZZXB010000112.1:0-9443 GCA_964658025.1 uncultured Janthinobacterium sp. | reverse complement strand
CCGACGTCACCGCGTTTCAAAACGCGTTCGGTTTCGCTCCGCTGAGCGTGCCGGTTTCCGGCGGCAGTTATCGTCATTTCGGTTTTCTCGATTCGATCGCGTTCATCGTGAACAAGGTCAACCCGATCGAGCACGTGAGCTTCGAGAAACTCGACGCCGCGTTTTCGAAAACGCGCGCGCGCGGGGGCGCCCCCGTCACGACGTGGGGCGATCTCGGTCTCACGGGCGATTGGGCGAAGAAACCGATCCATCTCATCGGCGTGGAGCCGTGGAACGGCTTCGAAGAATTCGTCCGGCAACGCGTGCTGAGCGTGCCGGGGACGCGCGGCGAATGGAACGACGGCGTCGCCTTCGCGAAGACCGTTTTTCCGATCTCCAAGAGCGTCGCTGACGATCCGTACGCACTCGCGTACGACGGGCTCGCATATCTCCGCGACGTCAAGGTGCTCTCCGTCGGCGCGACGGATTCGGGGCCTTTCTACTCGCCCACCTACGAGAACGTCGCGCTCGCGACGTATCCGCTCAGTCGCCTGACGTATTTCAACGTCGCGCGAGCGCCCGGCAAGGCGCTCGATCCCGTGCTCGCCGAGTTCCTCCGCTTCATCCTCAGCCGCGACGGCCAAGCGATCGTGCAACGTCAGAATCTGCTGCTGCCGCTGCGCGCCGCCCAGGTCCGCGCATCGCTCGCGCTCGTCGGACCGTGAGCCGCGCCTCAGAGTTCCTGTAAACGCCACCCGAACGTGATCGTGCGCGGCGCCCCGACGCCGAGCGTGCCGCGCACCACGTTGCTGAAGTAGCGCAAGTCCGTGATGTTCGAGACGTTCGCACTGAGGCTGAAGCGGTGCGCGCCCATGCGCCCGGCATAATTGATCCCCGCGCGACCGAGCCCGACGGCGGGTAGCGTGCCCTGGTTCTGCGGGTTGAGCTCTCGCGCTCCGACGAACTGGCCGCCGCCCGTCAGGGTGAGGCCGCGCACGAACGGCGTGAGGTACGAGAAGCCGAGATCGTAGCTCAGATACGGCGTGTTCTCCGATTGCTTTCCATCGATCGTCGGATCGTCCGCATGTTGCATCGCCCGCATCAAGATGGCGCCGGAATCGAGCGCGAGCGAACGGGTCGCGCGCACGTTAACCGTCGATTCGAGCCCTTCGTACGTGATCGTCCCGTTGAGGCCGTAGATGTTGGTCGTCGGATCGGTCGTCGCGTTGGCGCGACTGATGCGAAAATATCCGAGCGTCGGCGAGACGGCTCCGAGACCGCTGCCGCGGATGCCGACTTCTTTTTGGTTCGAGATGCCGGGCGGCAACACTTGGAAGGCGTTCGCCGCATTGACGGGCGCGGAATCGCTGATCTCGAGGGACTGCACGTAACTCGCGTAGAGCGTGAGGTTCGGCCGTAGATCGAACGTCAGGCCCGCGCCCGGCGCGAGCGTCGTCTTCTTGGTGAGATCGAACCGGGTATTCGAAACCTGATTCGACGCGGCGTAGTTGATCAAGCGCAATCCGCCGAGGACGTGCAGCCGGTCGAACAACGACAGATTGTCCGTGACGTACTCGTCGAAATCGCTGCTGTTGTTGGGAAAATACGATCGAGCGTCGCCCGCGGCGGGCAACGTGAGGGCGACGGGATCGTAAATGTTCTGGCTCAACTTGACCGTCGGGTTCTGCGGATTATTGAAGTCGCGGACATTGTAATCGACGCCGAGCGTGAGTTCGTTCTCGGCGGTCCGTCCGTCGGCGCGATGGACGATCTGAAAAGATTCGAACGAATTGACGTAATCCTGGTTGCGCACGTAGGTGACCGACTCCGTCCCCTTGCCCGTGACCACGTCGTACGCGCTGAGCTGCGCGACGTTCCGCGCGGGTCGGTTTCCTTCGGAACGACCGACCTCCGCGACGAAGCGCACGTTGCCGGGCATCGCGTAGGCGAACCGCACGAGGTCGTTGTGACCCCAGCCTTCCGAGACGGCCCACGGACCGGAGAGCAACGCGTGCGGATCGGGGACCTTCGGCAAAACGATGCGTCCGGTTTTCGCGCTCGCCTTGTTGAGTTGGAGCGCCGCTTGCTCGATGACGTCGAGCCCGAATTGCTCTTCATCGACCTGTAGTAACGCCCGCTTACTGACGTCGTAGTCGCCCGTCAACGCCGCCACGTAACGCGTGCCGTTCGCGCCGCGGATGGGCGGCCCGAGCGCACCGCCGGCGAAATTGAACCGGAGCCCCAATTGTCGCCGGTCCCCGAAGCGGCCGCCGACGTCGAGCGAACCGATCGTCTGACCGTATTCGTTTCCGCTGTATCCCAACGACGCGACGGGGCGGTACGTGGGCCGCTTGAGCACGTAATCGATGATGCCCGCAGGGGTCGCGACGCCGTATTGCAGGGCGCCGGTCCCCTTGAGCGCCTCGACCTTACACTTGTCCTCCAGCGGCAAATTGATGCTGTTGACGATCGGAAGGCCGCCCTCGAGACGGTAACTCGAAACGCTGTTGAGCTTGATGCCGCGGATCTGGAGGCTGTCCGCGCCCGATCCCGGGCGCGCGTCGGTGTTCGCGACGCCCGGAACGCCCTTGATGGCATCGAAGGTATTCTGGCTATCGGACTGCGCGATCGCCGAACTCGTGATCGTCGTCTTCGAGACGACGCCGCCGCGCTCGATCGCGCTCGTCGACGATTCGCCCTCGCTTTCCGCGTTGCGCGGCGGAGTGCTCGGTGGGGCGCTCGGTCGCGCCCCCGACGTCGCGTGCGGCCGGACGGCCGCGCGACCGCCGCACGTTTCGAATCCGAGTTCGGACAACGTGCCGACCGACGGCATCGCGGCGAGAACCGGCGTCGCGGCGATGCCGGACGCGCCGAACGCGACCGCCGCGAACCCGTGCGTCGCGATACGCCGAACGGGCGCCGTTCCATAAAAACGTCTTAGCCGCACCGTACACCTCCGAGGCGGAGCGTATACGAGAAACCTTTCGCCGCTCTGAAAACTACCTGAGGGAGACGGCTTGCGGCACGTGCCGGTGGGCGAACGCCGGTAATTGCACGACGACGCGCAAGCCCGTTTGGCCCGCGCGCTCGGTCGCGAACATCCGGCCGCCGTGCAGTTCGACGATCTTGCGACAGATCGTGAGCCCGAGACCGCTGCCGCGGTCGCCGTCCTCGCCCGCGCTGAAGCGCACGAACCGTTCGAACATGCGCGAGCGTTGCACGGCATCGAGTCCGGGACCCTCGTCTTCGATCGACAGTTCCCAGCGATTGCCTTGCACGATCGATCGCAGCGCGATCGTTCCGCCGCGCGGCGACGCGTGAACGGCGTTGGTAAGGACGTTGAGCAACACCTGACGGATCCAATTTTCTTGGACCTTCGTCTCGCCCGCGCCGTCGTGCTCGTAGACGAAGCGACAGCCGTGGTGTTCGCAGAGCGCGACCGCGTCCTGCGCGAAATTCTCGAGCAACTGCGACGGATCCCGATCTACGAGCACGAGCGAGATGGCCTCGGCTTCGGCGCGCGAGAGGAACAGCAGTTCGTCGATGATCTTGTTGAGCCGATCGATCTCGTCGAGCTGTTCGACGACCGCCTCCTCGTGCGCGGCCACGAGCCGTCCGTCTCGCAGCATCTTTTCGGCATGGAGCCGCACGAGCGAGAGCGGCGTCTTGAGCTCGTGCGACGCTTCGTCAGAGAAACGGCGCACTTGGTCGAACGCCGTTTCGAGTCGATCGAACATGGCGTTCAACAAGCGCACGAGATCGGAGATCTCGTCTGCGACGTGGTCGAGCGCGATGCGCTCGCTGAGGTTGTCGGAGCGAATGCGGTTCGCGGTCCGACTGATCACGCGGATCGGATCCAACACGAGCCGACTCAAACCCGACCCGATTCCAACGCTGAGCGCGAACATCGCGAGCAAGAGGACGAAGCAGGCGCGGACGTACGACGTCATGACACGCCGCAGGGGCGCGAGCGGCGTCGCGACCGTCACCTCGAGCGCTCCGAGCGACAACGCGCGCGTGCGCGCGGGACCGACGCCGGGGATCACGACGTCGGCGGCATGGTCGCCTCTGACCTCCGGAATCTCGCGGCCGTGCAGGTTGGCCGAGGAGAAATCGACCTTCGTGTTCGGGATTTCGATCTCGATGTAGAACAGCGTCGAGAAGTATTCGCTCGTCTGCCGGATTCGCCGATTGAGCGCGGCGTGGTCGAGATGGCGGATGTCGCCGAGCCGAATCTTGATCTCCTGATAGTATCCGTCGATGAGGCGATCGAGTTCGTTCTGCATGTGCGCTTGCAACAGGAGATAGCCGATCGCGAAGAGGATCGCGAGCGTCGCCGTCGCGCTCGACGCGAAATATACGGTCAAGCGCGTGCGGATCGACGTCATAGTAGGCGGTAGCCGGTCCCGCGAACCGTGCGAAAGAGCGGCTTTCCGGCCATCGCTTCCATCTTGTGTCGGAGGCGGCTCATGTAGACGTCCAAGAGGTTCGTGTCGATCTCTCGATCCGACGACCAGATCCGCTCGCATATCATGCTGCGCGTGAGCACGCGTCCCGCGTTCTGCATGAACACTTCGAGCAACGCATACTCGCGTCGCGTCAAGTCGAGTGGTTGCCCCGCAACCTCGACCGCGTGTCCGAGAAGGTCGAGCTCGATCGAGCCGTGCTTCAAAAACGTCTGCTTGCTGACGGCTTGGCGCCGGGCGATCGCGCGCAGTCGCGCGAGCAGTTCGTCGAAGCTGAACGGCTTCGGCAGGTAATCGTCCGCGCCGACGTTGAGGCCTTTGACGCGGTCGTCGAGGCCGTCGCGCGCGCTCAGGATGAGAACCGGTTCGTTGAGACCGCTCTCGCGCCAATCGCTCACGAGGCTGAGCCCGTCGCCGTCGGGCAGGTTGAGATCGAGGACGACGGCGTCGTAATGCGACGATACGATTGCGTCGCTCGCCTCCGCGCACGTCCCGACGAGCGATGCGGCATATTTGTGTTCGGCGAGGCTCTTGGCAATCAGACGCCCGAGACGTACCTCATCTTCGACGATCAAGACCCTCATGGTATCGGTCGCGCTCCCCTAGACACGGCGGTGGAACCTTTTTTCCGCCTTCGGGATGCCGGCCTGCACGACGGCGGGCCGAGTCGTACCCGACGTTATTTCGACTCGGCGAAGAGCGCCTCGTAGCTCGGAATCCGCGTGGCGAGCGCGTCGCGAAGATCCATCGCGGCGAGCGTATATTTGCGCTCGTCGTTTCGACCGGGCGCGTCGTTCTTGAAGGCGTACACGACGAGTCCGACGTTTTCGCCCGCGGCGTCGCGTAACGGTTCGAGCACGACGAACTTCTTGACGGTATCGTTCGTTCGGTGCCAGCGAGGATCGACGATCGTTATGCCTTTGACGCTCACGTCGATGTCGTCGGGATCGTCCGCGTTCCCGATTCGGTCGTGATACGACCCGGCGAACATCGTGTACGTCCCCGCCGCGACGCCGGGCGGCGTACCGTGCAACGTGACGCTCAAGAGCTCGGGATGGTCCGCCATCGTCGCGTTTACGAGCGCTTGCGCGTAGATCGTGTTGGCGGGCGGCGTCCAGTTCTTCGTCGTCGCGGCGCGGACGTCGCCGGCCGGTGCGAGCGCGAGTGCGACGTTGCAGAGCGTCACGGCGACGGCGAGCGCGAGCGCGCGCGCCGGCCGACGGCGGATCGAGTCGAAACGCATGGCGATCACCTCGTTCGTCACTGAAGTTTCTCGCGTTCGGCTGCCGCGACGTCGGGTAGGAGCGGCATGTAGACTCCCTCTTTCGCGACGACGTCTTGGCCCTGGCGACTCAAGACCATCTCCAAGAACTCTTTGATCTTGGGAGCGATCGGCTTGCCCGGCGGCCGGTTGACGTAGATGTAAACGTATCGCGCGAGCGGATATCGATGGGTGTAGACCGATTCGATGGTCGGTGCGACGTATGGCCCGCCGTCGGTTTCCGAGAGCGGCACGACCTTGACGTTCGGCCGGACGTTGGCGAGGAGCGCGTACGTCAATCCGCCCGGTTTCGTCGCCATGTCTTCGGCCGCGACCGTGAACGCGTGCGTGAAGCCACGTCCTTCGACCATCTCGATGTCGGGCTTGTAATCGCCGCCTTCGAGCACGACTTGCTTGATGAATTGTTCGATGCCGTTGGGCGATTTGAGGCCGTAGAGATGGATCGGCCGATCCTTCCACGCCCCGGTGAGGCCGAGATCGCCCCACGTCGAGATATCCGCATGCCCGCGTTTGCGCGTCGTGGAGTAGATCGCGTCGAGCTGCGCGAGCGACAGACCGGAAATCGGATTGTCCCTGTCGACCATGACGATCGACGCGGCGGTTTTCCCGAGCGACCCGAGACTACCCGTCGCGACCCTGATCGCGGTCGGCTCGTAGCCGAATTTTGCGACGAACGCCTTCTCTTCCGCGGGCAACAATTCGCGGCCGACCGGCGCGAGATCGGCCGTCCCGGCGACGAGAGCGGGAGCACCGGAGCCCGACGAGCGCGCTTCCATCGTCACGCTCAAGTGCGGATACGCGGCACGGAACGCCTCGACCCAACCGAGCGTCATCTGATCCATGACGTCCGCGCCGACGAGGTGTAGCTCTTCTTCGGGCTGCACCGTGACGGGGCCGGGCGTCCACATCGGGATGGTCGGATCGACGTGCAGGTGGTGTTCGACGGGTGCGTACTTCAGCGCGAACGACGAGCGGCCGGTCGCGACGACGAGCGCGAAAAGCGCGAACGCCGCAACCGAGCGCGAGCACGTGCGAACGAACGAAGGATTTCGAACTCGATACATGGTGCGAAGCACGCCTTTTATGGAGCCGACGCATTCGGTCGGGACCCCACGCTAGCAGAGAAACCTTGCACCAATTTTGACGGAAGATAAATTTCTTTTCATGTTGCGCCGGTCGCGACCGCGTTTTCCACACGGATCGGTCTAGCGGTTCGCCCGGACCTTCTTCTCGCAGTTCTCGCAGAAGTGCGAGAGCTTGTTATCGGTGTCGAAGATCGAGTTCGAGAAATACATCGCGCAACGCGCGTTGTAGCAATGCTTCAAACCGAACGCGTGCCCGAGATCGTGGACGGCTTCCTTGAGCGTCCGTTGGAAGAGCAGATTTTCATCGCCGCGTTCGCCGTAGAATTCGTTGCGCAGGCGGTGGATCGAGACGATCGCGATGCGCTGCTCTTCGCTCGCGTCGCCGAACACGAACTGATGCGACGTCTTGTAGAGGTCGTAATCGGTGATCGCGAGGCGGATCGTGTCGGGCGGCGGATCGGTCGTCGCGACGCGCGCGAGGAGCGTGTTGTAGAAGAGCTGCTTGCGCGTGCTGTTGAGCGCGGTGCGCGGCACGCGGATCGTACGATCGACGCGGCACGCGTGCAGGAAGCGTTCTTCGAGACAGAGCGAGAGACGCTCGAGAAATCCCGCGTCGATGTCGTTGATCGGGACGACGTTGACCTGCCCCACAGAATCGGGTATTCGGCGACCTCATGCGTCGGAACCTGTGCAGAGAAGAGGCCCTCGCTCGCGAACGGCACGGCATGATCGTCGGCATCGGAACGGATCTCGCGGAAGTCGATCGCTATCGCTTCGACGAGGCGCGACTCGCGTGGTTCGCGCGCAAGGTCTACACCGACGAAGAGATGCGCTACGCGTTCTCCAAGCGGCACTGGGCCGAGCGACTCGCGGGGTTTTTCGCGGCGAAAGAATCCGCGCGCAAAGCGTTCGGGCACGCGATCCCGTGGCGTCGCGTCGGCGTCTCGCACGAACGGAGCGGCAAGCCGATCTTGCTCTTCGACGGACCGTACGCGGATCTCCCGACGTCGCGCGGCGTCACGCGGATCCATCTCACGATCACGCACACCGCGCGGATGGCCTCGGCCGTCGTCGTGCTCGAGGACGATCGATGCGCGCACTGACCGCACGACAGATGCGCGATGCCGATGCGGCCGCGGTCGCGCGGGTCGGCGACGTCGCGCTCATGCGAGCCGCGGGCGAGGCGATCGCCCGCGCGCTCCGTACGATCGCGCCCGACGCGCGCAAGTACGTCGCGTTCGCCGGTCCGGGCAATAACGGCGGCGACGCGTTCGCGGCGTTCGCGGCGCTCGGCGGCGGCGTCGAACGGACGATCTACGCGCTGCCGTCGGCGGCGGCGAGCGCGGGCCGTCGCGACGCGCAGCGGCACGCGCGCGAGGCGGGCGTCACGATCCGACCGTTTCCGCTCACCGCCGAGGCCGCGCGCGCGGCGCTCGCCGGGGCCGACGTCGCGCTCGACGCGCTGCTCGGCACGGGCGCGCGTCCGACGCTGCCGCCCGACATGGAACTCGCCGTCGCCGCGCTCAACGCGAGCGAAGCGTGCGTCGTCGCGATCGACATCCCGACCGGCGTCGACGCGACGACGGGCGACGCGGCGCCGAACGCCGTACGCGCGCACGCGACGATCGCGCTCGGCGCGCCGAAACTCGGCACGCTTCTCGAACCCGCGCGTTCGTTTGCGGGACGCGCGTACGTCGGCGATATCGGAATCGCCGCCGAAGTCGACGCGGTCGACGGCGATCGCTACGACGTGCTCGACGACGAGGCGTTTCTCGCGCTCCTCCCGCGTCGCGCCGCGGAATCCGATAAGCGCCGCTCGGGCGCGCCGTTCGTGGTCGCGGGCTCGGCGCGGTATCCGGGCGCGGCCGTGCTCTGCGCGCGCGGCGCGGCGCGCGCGGGCGCCGGTTACGTGACGGTCGCGATCGGCGAGGGCGGCGCGGCGGCGGTTCGCGCGCATCTCGTCGAGCAGGTCGTCGTCACGTACGACGCCGCGGACCCCGCGCGCGCGATCGAGGAACTCCTCGCGCGCGCGAAGGCGTCGAACGCGGTCGCGATCGGGCCGGGTCTCGATTCCTCTGACGCGACGGCCGAGATCGTCTGCGGCTTCGTCGACCGCCTCGAGCTGCCGTTCGTCGCGGATGCGAGCGCGTTGCACGTGCTGGCGAAACGGCTCGACGTGCTGCGCGGCAAACGCTGCGTGCTCACGCCGCACGAAAGCGAGTTCGCCGCGCTCTCGGGCGAGGGACCGATCGCGCCGGGGACGCGGATCGAACGCTTGCGCGCGTTCGTCGCGCGGACGGGCGTGACGACGTTACTGAAAGGCGCGGCGACCCTCATCGACGACGGCACGACGGTCTACGTGAACCCGACCGGCACGAACGCGCTCGCGACGGCCGGTACGGGCGACGTGCTCAGCGGGATCGTCGCGACGCTCCTCGCCCAGGGATGCACGCCGACGGACGCGGCGCGTGCGGGCGCGTATTGGCACGGCCTCGCGGGGCGTCACGCCGAGCGCGAACGCCGCGTCGGCGTCGTCGCGAGCGACGTCGCGGACGCGCTCGGATACGCGCTTCCGCTTCCGAAGGACGCACCCGCTCGCGGCGCGCGGCATGCGATCGATTGATCCGCGAC
>CAZZXB010000111.1:0-9507 GCA_964658025.1 uncultured Janthinobacterium sp. | reverse complement strand
CGGGCTTGCGAGGGATCGCAGGGCGGGTTTCCTCCGGGCAGAACGGCTCGGGCGTGCAGATCGAATCGCTCATACGGGTCATTCCGGATTTCCCGATTCCCGGAATTATGTTTCGCGACATTACGCCGTTATTGAAAGATCCAGCCGGCTATCGTGCGACGATCGATCTGTTTCTCGAACGGTTCGAACGCGAGCGGATCGACGTCGTCGTCGCGGTCGAGGCGCGCGGATACATGATCGGCGCGCCGCTCGCGTACGAATTGAACGCCGGGTTCGTCCCCGTACGCAAGCCGGGAAAGTTGCCCGGATCGAAGCATTCGGAATCGTACGCGCTCGAGTACGGCACGAATTCGCTCGAGATCCACGACGACGCGCTCGAGGCGGGCTCGCGCGTGCTCGTCGTCGACGATCTGCTCGCGACGGGCGGTACGGCGGCGGCGACGGGTCGTCTGCTCGACAAGGTCGGCGCCGAGATCGTCGGATTCGCGTTCCTCATCGAACTCGCGGCGCTCGAAGGACGCAAGGCGTTGCCGGGACGCGCGATCACCGCGTTCATATCCTATTAGTCGTGCGGCTCACGTTCGACGCTGTTTACACGTACATCCATTCTGTGGCACACTAGCGGGATAAGATGCCGACCGAGCAGTTCGAAGCACTCGTAGCACGCGTCCAGTCGTACGATCCGACGTTGGATCCCGCTTGGCTGCGCGGCGTCTACGAGCTCGCCGACACCGCGCACGACGGTCAACGTCGCGCGTCGGGCGAAGATTATATCGAACACCCGATCGCCGTCGCGAAAATTCTCGCCGACATGGAGATGGATCGCGCGACGATCGCCGCGGCGATCCTCCACGACGTCGTGGAAGATACCGTCGTCACGAGCGTCGAGGTGAGCGAGCGATTCGGACCCGAGATCGCGCAGCTCGTCGACGGCGTCACGAAGCTCACGCGCATCCCGTATCAGTCCAAAGAAGACGCGCAGGTCGAGAATTTGCGCAAGATGTTCATGGCGATGGCTCAGGACATCCGCGTGATCATCGTCAAACTCGCCGATCGCCTCCACAACATGCGCACGCTCGGGAGCCTTCCGCCCGCCAAGCAACAGACGATCGCGCGCGAGACCGTCGAGATCTACGCGCCGATCGCGCACCGACTGGGGATCTGGAAGATCAAATGGGATCTCGAGGATCTCTGTCTACGCTATCTCGACCCCGAAGCGTATCGCGAGATCGCGGAGCGCGTCGCGAAAAAACGCGCCGAACGAGAAGAGACCGTCACCTCGGTCGTCGAGCTCCTGGAAAGTCAGTTCGGAAAGGTCGGGATCGAAGCCGACGTGACCGGTCGGCCAAAACACTTCTACTCGATCTATTCGAAGATGAAGAAGGGCCGCGATTTTTCGGCCATCTACGATCTCACCGCCGTTCGCGTGATCGTCGATACGGTCAAAGACTGTTACGGAACGCTCGGCATCGTGCACTCGATCTGGAAACCGATCCCCGGTCGCTTCAAAGACTACATCGCGATGCCCAAGCCGAACATGTACCAGTCGTTGCACACGACGGTCGTCGGCCCCGGCGGCGAACCGCTCGAGATCCAGATCCGGACGCTCGAGATGCATCGGACGAGCGAGTTCGGCATCGCGGCGCACTGGCGCTACAAAGAAGGCGGCAAGCAAGATGCCACGGAGCACAAGCTCACGTGGCTTCGTTCTCTTCTCGAGTGGCAGAACGACATGCGCGACTCGCATGCGTTCATGGAGAGCCTCAAGCTCGATCTCTTCGCGAATCAAGTTTTCATCTTTTCGCCCAAGGGCGACGTGTACTCGTTACCGAGTGCGGCGACGCCGCTCGATTTCGCGTATCAGGTGCACACCGACGTCGGCAACCATTGCGTCGGCGCGAAGATCAACGGCCGCATCGTCCCGCTCGATTACCAACTCAAGAACGGCGACATCTGCGAAGTGCTCGTGAACAAGAGTTCGCGACCGTCGCTCGACTGGCTCTCGCTCGTCCGCACGTCGGGGGCGAAACACAAGATCAAGCAGTGGTTCCGCAAGGACCGCAAAGACGAGAACGTCGTTATCGGTCAGGAAGCGTTCGAGCGCGAGTGCCAGCGAGAGCAACTGCGGCCCGAACTCGCGCGCCCCGAATTACTCGAGAAGATCGCGAAGCGGATGAACTACGCTTCGACGACCGATCTGTTCGCGGCGATCGGCTTCGGCGACGCGTCGGCCGTCTCGGCGGTCGGCAAGCTCAAGGAAGAAGCGAAGAGCTCGAATCTCATCGACATCGCGTCGGTGCAGCGTCCCGCGGTTCCGGCGTCGCGCCGCGTCGCGCGCAACTCGTCGGGGATCCGGATCGCGGGCGTCGACGACGTGCTCGTCCGACTCTCGAAATGTTGTAGTCCCGTACCGGGCGATCCGATCATGGGCTACGTCACGATCGGCAAGGGCGTCTCCGTCCATCGCGCGGACTGTCCCAACGTCGCGTACATGTCGGCGACGCCCGAGCGCATCCTCCAAGCCTCGTGGGCCGATTCGCGCGAGACGACGCATGCGGTCGATATCGAACTCGAAGCCGTCGATCGCGCGGGTCTCTTACAAGAAGTCATGGGCGTCTGTTCGGAATACAAGACGTCCGCGTCGTCGGTGACGGCGCGCGTGAAACGCGACTTCGCGCTCATCAGCCTCACGCTCCAGATCAACGATCTCGAACACCTGCATCGCGTGATATCGAAACTCCGCCAGTTGCGCGACGTGCGCGACGTCTACCGCGTGACGAAACGCGAGGCCCGCGCGAGCGGCTGACGTCGGCCGATCGCGCCGCGTGCGTTCTCGGGTCCCGCGACGTCCGCGGAGCGAGCGTCCTCGGCGTTTAGCGCAGCGCCGTCTCCGGCTTCTCGAGCGCGCCGAGGTCGAGTCTCGGCGGGCGCTTCGTGAAGCGCGGCTCGACGTGCGTCGCGACCCAGAGGTAGAGCGTCGGTACGACCAGGAGCGAGAGCGCGGTCGACGTGACGAGGCCGCCGATCACGACCGTGCCGAGCGGCGCCTGCGTCGAACTGCCGACCTCGATGCCGAGGGCGAGCGGAAGCATCCCGCCGATCGTCGCGATCGTCGTCATGAGGATCGGGCGCAAGCGGCGCGGGCCGGCACGCAGTAACGCCTCGCGCGCGGTGAGCCCGTCGCGCCGGAGTTGCTTCGTGAACTCGACGACGAGGATCGCGTTCTTCACCGCGATGCCGACGAGGATGAGCGAGCCGATGAACGCCGTCAAGCCGAACGCGCGATTCGTCACGACGAGCGAGCCGACGATGCCGACGAGCGCGAACGGCACGGCCGTCATGATCACGAGCGGATCGAGGAACGACTCGAACTGCGACGCGAGCAGCATGTAGATGAGCGCGATCGCGAAGAGCACGACGAGGCCGAGCGCGCCGAACGTGTCGTCGTTCTGCGCGTTTTCCGGACCGAACTTCCAGCGGTAGCCCGAAGGCAGCGGATAGCGTTCCATGATCGCCCGCGCGCGCGCGACGACGTCGCCGAGCGGCGCGTCGTTGACGTCGGCGTCGATATCGATGCGGCGTTGCTTGTCCTGGCGCGGGATCTGCGAGGGTCCGAAGCTCGTGCGGATATCCGCGAGCGACGAGAGCGGCACGCTCGGCAGATTCGTCGTCCCCGCGGCGAGCGCGCTCGGCGGGACGATCGCGAGGTTGCCGATCGACGCGAAACTCCGCCGCTGCGCCGCGGGCGCCTGCACGTAGATCGGATACTCGACGCCGTTCGTCTGGAAGTACGACGCGATCGTGCCGCTCGTCGCGGTCGCGATGTCGGCCGCGACGTCGCCCGTCGAGAAGCCGTACTGCGCGGCTTTGCGGCGGTCGATCCGGACGTCGATTTCGGGTTGCGTCGCCGTGATGTTCGTATCGGGGCCGTCGACGCCGCGGATCTGCGCGAGCTGCGGGATGACGCCCCAGGCGAGATCGTAGAGGCGTTTCACGTCGGGTCCGTAGATCTGGATCTGCAACGCGTTACTGCCTTGATCGATCTGCTGTTGGAGAATGTCGATCGTGAACGCGTGTGCGGTCGAGCCGATCAGCGCCGCGTGGAGCGCGTTCACGAGCGCGGAGGCGTCCGGCTCGTGCGTCGGCCGCAAGCGCTTCTGCCAATCTTGCACGAACGCGGTCGCGAGCGGCCCCTGCGTTTGCGGCGTGAGCGTCACGGCGAGCTGGACGCGGTTCGTGATCGGTCGCTGCGTGCCGAAGCCGCCGACGCCCGCCGTCGCCGCGACGTCGAGGACGCGCGGATCGGTGTGGAGCGCGCGTTCGACGAGCGCGGAGAGCCGGTTCGTTTCGGCGAGCGAGGTGCCGTTGGGCGCGCGAACTTCGAGGCGCACGTAGCGCGAGTCGGTCGCGGGAAAGACTTCGGTCTTCACCGCGCCGAGCCGGATCGCGCCGAGCGAGACGACGAGCAGCGCGAGCGGGATGCCGAGCGTCGCGACGGGCCGATCGATCGCGAAGCCGAGGAGTCGCCGGTACGCGTTTTCGAGACGGTCGTACCCGCGATCGAACGCGCGCGCGAAACGACCGCCCGCACGCGCGTCGCCGCGTCGCAAGACGACGCTCGAGAGCATCGGCACGGTCGTGATCGCGACGAGAAGCGAGATCGCGACCGCGGTCATCACCGTGAGCGCGAACGGACCGAAGATCAAGCCCTGCAGACCCGGGATCAGGATGAGCGGCACGAACACGGTCACGACGGTGACGGTCGACGAGACGACCGCCGAAAAGATCTGCGTCGTCGCGTTACGCGCGGCGTTGAGCGGCGTCTCGCCGTCGTCGAGATGGCGGAAGATGTTCTCGATCACGACGACCGCGTCGTCGACGATCAACCCGATCGCGAGCGCGAGACCGCCGAGCGTCATCGTGTTGAGCGTTTGGTGGAAGAGGTACGTCGCGAAGAGCGTCCCGAGCACGGAGATCGGCAGTGCGACCGCGACGATGAGCGTCGAGCGCCACGAATGCAAGAAGAGCAGGATGACGAGCACGGCGAGGATCGCGCCGATGACGGCGGTGTGCGCGAGTGCGTCGACCGCGGACTGGATGAAACTGCGCTGTTCGAACACGGTCGCGAAGTGGAGCGTCGGATACGCTTTGCGGATCTCGTCGATCTTCTGCGAGAGGCCGTCGGCCGTCGCGACGATGTTGGCGTCGGGTTGGGCGGAGACGACGACCGAGACCGCGGGCCGGCCGTTCACGCGCGTGATGACGCGTTGTTCCTCGATCGAATCGGAGACGTGCGCGACGTCGTGCAGATAGATCGGCGCGCCGCCTTTGAGCGCGACGACGGCGTCGCCGACTTCGGCGGCCGAGCGATAGAGCGCGCTCGTCCGAATGCCGTATTCGCTCGGACCGATCGCGACGATGCCCGCGGGGTAGTCGACGTTCTCGTTCGCGATCTTGCGGATCACGTCGTTATCGGTGAGGCCGTACCCCGCGAGTACGCGGCGATCGGGCTCGACCATGATCGCGCGCGTCTGTCCGCCGAGCACGACCGCGCTGCCCACGCCGGAGACGGCGGAGAACTGATCGATCAAGACGTTCGTGAAGAGATCGTTGAGATCGCGCTGCGTCCGCGTCGTGTCGGTCACGAAGTAGCGCGCGACCGGGATGGCGTTCGGGTCCGCCTTGAGGATCTGCGGCGCCTGGAGATTCGGATCGACCGGAAGCTGCGATTGCGCGCGCGCCACCTGTTGCACGATATCGTTGGTCGCGACGTCGATGTTCGTTCCGTACTTGAACTGCGCGCGCACGACCGATTGCCCTTGGTAGGAATTCGATTGCAAGTAATCGATCCCGGCGACGCGCGAGACGGCGTTCTCGATCGGCCGCGTGACGGTCGATTCCATCGTCTCGGGCGAGGTGTTGCCGTAGTTCACGGTCACCGACACGACCGGCGGTTGGAACGACGGCAACAGTTCGACGGGGATGCGCGGGTACGCGAATACGCCGAGCAGGACGATCGCGGCGGCGATCATCGCGACCGTAACGCGGCGGGTAACGGCGAAGTGCGCGACAGACACGTTGGCTACGCGCATTCCTCGCGCGCTCCGCTACGGTCCTGGTATCACGGGATCGCCTTCACGATTTCTGCTTTTTCTCTAACGGAACACGTTCGTCTTCACGAGCTCCACGAGTTCGTTTCCGCGACCGCTCAACACCGCCCGCAGCGAGTACGCGCTGAAGCCGAGCGCTTCTTCGAGCGTCACGTTCGGCGGCATCGAGAGTTCCTGACGGTTGACGACGACGTCGAGGAGCGACGGGCCGTCGTGGGCGAGCGCGTCCGCGATCGCGCTCGCGAGATCGCCCGGATCTTCGACGCGCGTCGCGTGAAAGCCGATCGCTTCGGCGATCTTCGCGAAGTCGGGATTGTGGAGTTCCGTGCCGTAATCGAGGATGCCGGCCGCCTTCATCTCGAGTTCGACGAATCCGAGCGCCCCGTTATCGAAGACGACGATGTTGATCGGCAGCTTCGCTTGCACGATCGTGAGCAACTCGCCCATGAGCATCGCGAGTCCGCCGTCGCCCGAGAACGTGATCACCTGGCGATCGGGATGCGCTTTTTGCGCGCCGATCGCTTGCGGGATCGCGTTCGCCATCGAGCCGTGCGACCACGATCCGAGGAGGCGGCGCTCGCCGTTCATGCGCAGATACCGCGCCGCCCAGATCGCGGGCGTGCCGACGTCGAACGTGAAGATCGCGTCGTCCGCCGCCGCCTCGCTCACCGCTCGCGCGAGCGCTTGCGGGTGGATCGGCGTGTGGCCGGGTTCGATCTTCGCCGCTTCTGCGAGATGCTCGCGCGTTTTGCGATACGCGGCGAGGTGCTTGTCGAGATGCGCGCGATCGGTTTTCTTCGCGAGGCGCTCGGCGAGTGCGGCGAGCGTCGACTTCGCGTCGCCGACGAGCGGATGCGTGACGTTCGTGCGCCGTCCGATGTTCTCGCCGCGGACGTCGATCTGCACGGTCGGCGTATGTTTCGGAAAGAATTGCTCGTAGGGGAAATCGGTCCCGACCATGAGGAGCGCGTCGGCCGCCGTCATCGCGTCGTGACCCGCCGCGTAACCGATGAGCCCGGTGAGGCCGACGTCGAAGGGGTTGTCGTACTCGAGGCGCTCCTTGCCGCGAAGCGTGTGGACGATCGGCGCCTGGAGGAGATCGGCCACGGCGAAGAGCTCGCGGCGGGCGTCCGCGCAACCGACGCCGGCGAGGATCGTGACGCGCTTCGCCTCGTCGAGCGCGCCCGTCGCCGCGGCGAGATCCGCGATCGAAGGGAGCGTCCGACCGTCGTCGCGAGCGAAGGCGAACGGCTTCGGGATGGGATCGACGTGCGCGAGCGCGACGTCGCCCGGGATCACGAGCACCGCGACGTCGCGTTTGGCGAGCGCGTGCCCGATCGCCGCGCGCGCCATCCGCGCGAGTTGCTTCGGATGCGAGACGACCTCCGTGTAGGCGCTGCATTCGATGAAGAGTCGCTCCGGGTGCGTCTCCTGGAAGTATTGGGTGCCGATCTCGTGCGACGGAATGTGTGCCGCGATCGCGAGGACGGGGACGCGCGTGCGGTGGCAGTCGTAGAGGCCGTTGATGAGATGGAGATTTCCGGGTCCGCAACTCCCCGCACAGGCGGCGAGGCCGCCCGTGAGCGCCGCCTCGGCGCCCGCCGCGAAGGCGCCGGCCTCTTCGTTGCGGACGAGGGTCCAGTCCATGGCGTGGTTGCGGCGGATCGCGTCCGTGAGGGCGTTGAGCGAATCGCCGGGGACGCCGTAGATACGGCGGACGCCCTCGTCTGCGAGGATTTGCACGAGGAGATCGGCGACGGTCATGCTCCGGGTCGTTCCCGTGCGGGACTCGGCCAAGCGCGCGGGCGCGCCGAATCCTCGGCCCTGCCCTTGCCGCTCTTCGTCCGCGCGTGATACCATAGGCGAGTTTTCCGGACGGGCCCCGCTCGTTCGGCGGCTCGTGCGGGGGCGACCCGCGCACGTGTCCCACTGCTCCGAGAGGAGCCGTTCGCTCGGCCCGAGCGACGTCCGAAGAGGGATCTTTTCATGGCAACCGATTACGAAGTCACCTACATCGTCCGCCCGAATCTCGAAGAAGCCGACGTGGATACGCGCGTCGAGGCGATCGCCGAAGCGCTCCGCACGAACGGCGGTGAAGTCGGCGAGATCGAGAAGATGGGCAAGCGCCGTCTCGCCTACGAGATCGACGACATGCGCGAGGGCTACTACGTCGTCATGAAATTCAAGAGCGAAGCCGCCCAAGCGAAGGAACTCGAGCGTCAGCTCCGTCTCAACGAGAACGTGATGCGGCAGCTCATCATCAACCTCAGCGCGGACTAATCGGGAGGACGGCTCATGGCCGGCAGCTACAATCGCATCACCCTGGTCGGAAATCTCACGCGCGATCCGGAGATCCGCTACGTCGACGGCGGCGGCAAGGCCGTCACGAAGTTCGCGCTTGCGATCAATCGCAAATCCAAAGGCGGCGACGAGACGATGTACGTCGACATCGTCGCCTGGGATCGCCTCGGCGAGATCTGCAACCAGTATCTGAAGAAGGGCATGTCCGCCCTCGTCGACGGTCGTCTCGCGATCCGCAAGTACGACGATAAGGACGGCAACAAACGCACGGCCGTCGAGGTCGTCGCGAACGACATGCAGATGCTCGACTCGAAGAACCGCAGTAACGGCGAAGGCGGCGGCTCGTACTCGGGCGGCGGATCGAATTCGTCGTACGCGTCGAGCGGCGCGCGGTCGTCCTCGTCATCCTCGGACGGATTCGAGAGCGATCCGGTCGACGACGAGATCCCCTTCTGAGGCTCTGTAGCGGAAACTCATTTCGCGCCACGGGCTTTTCGCGATTTCGTTCAGTTACTGATATTTCACGGAACTGGAGATGACCGTCCCGTACGGCTTTGCGCGAGAGTCAAAAGAACTGAGCGCAACGGGTCGAAATCGTCTTATTGCCCGGCTATTTCGAGAGTAACTGGCGTCAGATCCGATTGTCACTTGATGCCAAGAAACGAAACAGGGGCGCCCCGCCGAGCGGACCGCCCCTGTTTCGTTTCTCGTTACTTCGATCGGCACCAGGAAGGAGTTCAGGTCGGTGCGACCTCGGGGTGAGATCGCCGTTGCGTCGGGTGCTCGACCCAGGGTGCCAAAGCCTACAACACGCACAACGTGCGCTACGATGGACTCGGAGAGGACGGGTTCAATAGCAATGCCATGGTCTCGTCGCTCATCGTAGCCAAACGTGGCGCCGTGGGCTTACGGGACATCGAGCGCATCGCGAAAGATGTTGTGGATACAAGTCCGGTGCGCACGACTCCCGGGCGCGGACCGATGGACGACAATGCCGTGACGGAGCTTATAGCCCGAGATAGCCATTCGGGTCGCTACGTTTGCCCGGGATTCGGCCACGCTTCAATGTCGCGGAGTCGCTTCGAAGCCGGCTCAC
>CAZZXB010000110.1:0-9510 GCA_964658025.1 uncultured Janthinobacterium sp. | reverse complement strand
CGTCGACGCGCGCGCGCGCGAGCGGTATCGCGTCGCGGTTAGCGCGCGCGAGGCCGCGGTCGTCGCGCGTTTGCGCGCGTGCGGCGCGCGGGCGGAGATCGTCGACCCCGCGGGCTCGGCCGAAACGGCGCTCGCGCGCGCCTTACGCTTCGCGTGATCCGCTCGCGGAGACGGTCGCCTGCGGTTGGGATCGCGCGGGGCAAGAGGGCGCCGGGCGGCGCACGAACGGGCGCCGGATGGACCGCATGAGCGTGCCCGGCGGCCTCGGGTTCGATCGCCCGATCGCGATCGCCGTCGCGGCGCTCGTCGTCGCGTCCGTCGCGTTCGTCGCGCGGTTCGCCGCGAACCGCAGACGCGCGCAGGCGTTCGCCTATTCGAACCTCGCGTTCGCGCTCGGGGCGCTGCGCGCGCCGCGGCTGCCGGGCGCGCTCCTCGCCGCGGGGACGCTCGCCGGAACCGCGGCGCTCGCGCTCGCGTTCGCCGGCCCGCATTTCGTCGTCCGCGTTCCCTCGCGCGACGGAACGGTCGTGCTCTGCATCGACACGTCGGGCTCCATGCGCGCGACCGATCTCGAACCGTCGCGGTCGGTCGCATCGAAGACGGCCGCGCGCGCGTTCGTCGCCGCGGTCCCGGGTGGGACGCGCGTCGGCATCGTGACCTTCGCGACGGGCGCGAGCGCCGCGCTCGCTCCGACCGCGGATCTCGATGCCGTCCGCGATGCGATCGATCGCATCCCGCCGCCCGACGGCGCGACCGCGATCGGCGACGCGCTCGAACTCGCGGCGCGCGCGATGCCCGATCGCGGGCGGCGCGTGATCGTCTTGCTCACCGACGGCGTGAACAATCGCGGCGTCGATCCCGGGCGGGTCTCGGCGAATCTCGGCGCGCGCGGCATCCACATCGAAACGGTCGGCATCGGAAGCAACGATAGCGGCCAGCTGATCCCGGGGACGGCCGATCCCGCGGATCTCGACGTCGACGCGCTCCGCGCGATCGCGCAGAACGGCGACGGCCGGTACGTCACGGCGAGCGACGCCGGATCGCTCCGCGACGCGTTCCGGCGCATCGCGCTCGATACGGTGTGGGAGAACAAGCGCGTCGACGGCGCCTTTCCGTTCGCGTTCGCGGGCGGCGCGCTCGTGCTCGTCACGTTCCTCGCGGGGATGCTCGCCGGACGATTCCCGTAACGTCGATTGTGCGCGGTCGCACGCGTGTCGGGGACGAGAACCGCCTCTCGCGTCGAAGCGTTGGTATAACGATGCGTTCTGCTCTGCAAACGGTGACGTGGTCGCGCGCGGCCCTCGCCCTCGTGATCCTGGCGTTTACGATCGCCCAGGCGGCGCTCGTCCCGACGGTCCTGACGTCCGAACGTGATTCCACCCAGATCCTGCGGATGACGGGCGCGCAGCGGGCACGCGTCCAGCAGATCGCCTACTTCGTCGCGATCGGTCACGACGGCGGCTCGCGTCGCGCCTGGAAAGCGGAATTGCTGCGCACGATCGACGACATGCGGCGAGTCGGTCGCGCCATCGGATCGCGGCCCGAACTCCACGTCGGCCGCGTCGACGCGTCGGGACGAACGCCCCTCGTGCGCGAAGCCGACGCGTATTTCGCGGCGGCGCGCGCGTTCGCCCTCGACCCGCGCGACGCACGCGCGTACGCGTTCGTGATGGACCATCGCGCGACGCTCACGTCGGCGTACGACTACGTCATCTCGGTGCGGGCACAGCGGACGCTCGACTGGAACCGGCGCGTGCTCCTCACGATGCTCTGCGCTTTCGTCGCGTTCGTACTCGCCTTCGCGATCGTGTGGCGTCGCTTCGTCCTTCCCGCGGAACGACGTGCCGCGCGCGCGACGACGAAGCTCGCCGAAGGGAGGCGGCAGTACGCCTGGATGTTTCGCAACAATCCGTTCGCGATCGGCATCTACGACCGCAGCGGTGCGATCGTCAACGGGAACGCCGCGAGCGTCGCGCTCTTGGGATACGGGTCGGACTCGATCGGCAAGCACTTCACGAGTCACGTCGCGCCGGGATCGCACGCGGACGCGAACGCCGCGTTCGCGCGGGCGCTCGCCGGCGAGACGCTCGCCTTCGAACTCGAATTCTCGGACGCGCGCGGCGAACCGATCGCCATCTGCGGCCACCTGTTCCCCGACGTCGTCGACGGAGCGATCGTCGGCGTCATCGGGATCTCGCAAGACATTCGCGAGCTCAAGGAAGCGCAGGCGAAGAACCGCGAGCTCGTCGTGCGTTCGCACGAGGTCTACTCGATCGCCGTTTCGGACGGCGATTCGCCGCAGCAACAGGTCGAGCGCGCGCTCGAACTCGTCGCGACCCGGCTCGGTTTCGATTGCGCGTACGTCCTCGAGAGCTCGAGGGGCGGTGCGGTCGACGTGCTCGGGTCGTTTTGCGCGTGTGCGATCGCCGTCGCGCCCGATTCCGCGACGTGGCGCGCCGCGGCCGCGCGGATCGGCGAGACGAACGGCGTCTGGCAGGGCGACGGCGCGGCGGCGGACGGGGCGAGTCGGCTCGCGGGCGTCGCGATGCGGGGAGCGGGCGACGCGTCCCGCGTGCTCGTGCTCGCCGCCTTCGCGCCGCGCGCGCGCCCGCTCGAAGATACCGACATCGAATTCCTGACGCTCGTCGCGACGCTCCTGGAGAGCGGGATCGAACGCGAAGCGGAACGCAAGCGACTCGACTCGCTCGCGTTTTTCGACGTGCTGACGGGGTTGCCCAATCGTGCGGCGTTCTTCGATCGTGCGACCGAGTTCGTGGCGCGCGCGCGCGGCGGCGCCGGCGGCTTCGCGCTGCACTTCGTCGATCTCGATCACTTCAAGGCGATCAATGACGAGTTCGGGCACCGCGTCGGCGATCGCGTCTTACAGGTCGCGGCGTCGCGCATGGCCCACGTCCTGCGCGCGGGCGACGTCGCGGCGCGTCACGGCGGCGACGAGTTCGTGATCTTGCAGGACGATTGCGACGACGATGCGGCGCGAGCGTTCGCCGCACGCGTCGTGGCGGCGTTCGCCGACGCGATCGTCATCGACGGACATCCGCACGCCGTCGGCGCGAGCGTCGGCGTCGCATCCTTTCCGCGCGACGGCGCCGACATGCCCGCGTTACTCGAGAGCGCCGATCGCGCGCTCTACGCCGCGAAACGCGGGGGTCGTCGTCGCAGCGGGTTCGCGACGATCGTCCCGGCGCTCGCCGACGCCGCGCCCCGGGACGACGACGATCGTTCGGCGCCGCCCGTGCGAGGAAGCGATTACCACATCACCGCGAACTAACGATGGGAACGCGTGCGACCGTTCTTTCCGTCGACGCCCGACGATCCGGGGGCCACGTCACGGTCGCGCGTAGCGCCTAGCGCGGGAGGTCGCGGATAGCAGCGGCGATCGCGCGCTCAGTCGGCGGTCGCGAAATCGATTCCGCGGCGCTCCTTCCCGAGTGCGGTGACGATCGCGACGGCGAGGAAGACGACGACCATGATCGTTGCGAGCGCCTTCGCGTAATCCGCTTCGTGATCCGGGAGCGGATAGACGCGTTCGGCGAACGCGCCTTCGATCTGCGCGGAGAACGCCGCGATGGCGTTACCGAGCTGGTAGGTCAGTCCGGGGAAGGTCCCGCGTACGTCGCCGGGCGAGAGTTCGTTGAGATGGACTGGGACGACGCCCCACGCGCCCTGGACGAAGAACTGCAGGACGAACGCTCCGATCGCCAAGAGTGCGACCGTGGGCGCGAACACCCAGAGCGGGATCGCGAAGATGCCGGCGAGCGCCGCGACGACGATCGCGCGACGTCGACCCCACGATTGCGAGAGCCCGCCGAACGTCGTGCCTCCGACGATCGCACCGAGATTGGCGACGATCGCGAGCGTCGTCGTCGTTCCGACGCCGAAGCCGTGTTGGACGCGTAAGAAGGTCGGATAGAGATCCTGCGAGCCGTGCGACATGAAGTTGAACGCGGCCATCAGTCCGATCGCGTAGAGATAGAGCTTCGGTCGTTTACGAAACGAGCGCCAGAGATCGCCCGAATCGGCGCCGCGCGTCGCCTTGGCCTCGGCCCAGCTCTCCGATTCCGGCACGGACGTCCGGATGTAGACGACCAGGAGCGCGGGCAACGCGCCGACGACGAACATGGCGCGCCAACCGAAATGCGGATAGACGAGATCGAACGCGACGGCGGCCAGCAGAAACCCCGTCGCATACCCCTGTTGGAGGACGCCCGAAAAGAAGCCGCGCGACTCCGCCGGGATCGATTCGAGGGCGATCGCCGCGCCGACGCCCCACTCGCCGCCCATCGCGATGCCGTAGAGCGCGCGGAAAATCAAGAACGTCGCGAACGTCGGCGCGAAGCCGCTCGCCAGTTCGAGAAGCGAATACGCGACGATGCTCACCATCAACGGTCCGCGACGTCCGAACCGATCTGCGAGTTGCCCGAAGAGCACCGCACCGAGCGGGCGGAAGAGGAGCGTGAGCGTGATCGCCCAGAGCACGCTCGTCCGCGCCTGACCGAACGCCTCGGCGATGTCCTTGATGACGAACGTGACGAGAAAGAAATCGAACGCGTCGAGCGTCCATCCCATGAAGGCCGCGAAGAACGTCTTGCGTGCCACGGGCGAGAGGCCGCGCACCGCCGCGACGGGGTTCATGAGTGCCATCCGCGTGCAGATTATGCTCGCGGCCGCGAAGTCCCGGGCGGCGGAGACCCACAGCGAGCGGGGAAAGGGTCCGCGTATGCCACGAACCTTTTTCGGCTTCTACGATCTGGACGCATCTGCGGGGCGCGGCGTATCGAGCGATCTCGCGACGCGCCTCGGCGCGGCGACGCAGGGCGACGGGTTCCTCCAGGGGTGTCTGTACGTCCGTTCGGATGGCGGGAGCGTGGCCATCCAGATGCGTTACGACGGGCCCGACGACTGGGCGACGCACGCGCCGCAGGGCACGTTATTGCAAGCCGCGGACTGGCGTTCGCGTAACGGCGACGGACGTTCGTATCGCGTCGTCTCGCGCGTCGGCGGCGACGAGGACGCGCACGACGCGGCGTTCTTCGCGATCCAGCGTTTCGAGACGCCGGAGGGCGGCCAGGCGAAGTTCGCCGACGCCATCCGCGCCTACTACGCGGAGTACGCGCTTCCGATCGACGGGTTCGTCGGCGGCGAGACGTTCGCGAGCGACGACGGTTCGCGCGTGCTCTTCCTCATGGCGTGGGAACACGAAGCGGCGCTCAACGCGCTCGAGAATCGCGACGGCTCGCTCACGGCGATGCAGACGTACCTCCATCTGGCGACGCGTCACGAATACGCATCCTACGAACGCATCTCGCGTCTGGGCGAACACGGCTGGGAGCGGCTCTCCGCATGAGCGACGCGAACGAGCTGCGCGACGCGCGGACGAGCTACGAACGCGACACGCTCGACGAAGGACGCGCGGCCGCGAATCCGCACGATCAGTTTCGCGCCTGGCTCGATGCGGCCGTGGCGACGAAGGATCTCGTCGAGCCGAACGCCGTGACGGTCGCGACCGTCGACGCGGACGGCCGACCGTCCGCGCGCGTCGTGTTACTGCGCGGTCACGACGCGCGCGGCTTCGTGTTCTTCACGAATTACGATTCTCGGAAGGGCCGCGATCTCGCGGTACGTCCGGTCGCGGCGCTGTTATTCTTCTGGCCCGCGCTCGAACGACAGATCCGAATCGAAGGCGCGGTCGCGCGCTTGGACGACGCGGAATCCGACGCGTATTTCGCATCGAGACCGCGCGGGCATCGCGTGAGCGCGTGGGCGTCGCATCAGAGCGCGGTCATCCCGGATCGTGCGTTCGTCGAAGCGCGGATGGAAGCCGAAGACGCGCGCTTCGCGGACGTCGAGGTGCCGCGCCCGCCCTATTGGGGCGGCTATCGCGTGACGCCGGAGATCTTCGAATTCTGGCAGGGCCGACGGAATCGCGTGCACGATCGGCTCTCGTACCGGCGCGACGGCGAGCGTTGGCGGATCGAACGCCTCTCGCCGTAGTCCTTCGGTCGAGACGCGTGCGTCAGGAGGCGAACTCGTCCGCGATCCGCTCCGCCGGTTTCGGGCGTTTAGCGGCTCGCCTTGGGGCGCGTTCCGCGCGCCGACGTCGCGCGTTCGACCGAACGCTCCAGGAGGCGCAAGCGCTCCTTCGCGGCATCGCGTTTCGTCAGGCGTTCGAGAAACCGTAAGACGCGACGTTCGTCGCGATCGAGGCCCGCGCTCGCGCGCGCGGCGGGGAGCGCGAGCGCGCGCCCGTCGAGATACGTCTCGATCACGGCCGGGTGGACGTAGCTCTTGCGACAGACGGTCGGCGTGTTGCCGAGTCGCTTCGCGGTCCCTTCGAGCGCCGTCTTGAGCGCCGTCTTCGCCGCGCCGACCGTCGGCGCTTCGGGTTCGCGCGCGAGGGCGGTCGCGCAGATCACCGTCCCCGCGAACGTGCGAAAATCTTTCGCGGTGAAATCCGCGCCCATCGTCTCTCGCAGATACGCGTTGACGTCCTCCGATTGCACGGGCGACGTTTCGCCGTCGTCGCCTCGGTAGCTAAAGAGTAACGCACCGGGAAGATCGCGACAGCGCGCGATCGTCCTCGCGAGGCGTTTATCGTCGATCGTGATCGCGTGCTCGACGCCGCTCTTGCCGCGAAACGTCAGGCGGATCCGACGCTCGGCTTCGATGCGCACGTGACGCGGCCGCAGCGTCGTGAGACCGTACGAATCGTTGTCGCGCGCGTAGGATTCGTTGCCGACGCGGATGAGCGTGTCGTCGAGCATCCGCACGACCGTCGCCACGACCTTGTCCTTGCTCATGCACGCGAGCTCGAGATCGGCCGCGACGCGCTCGCGGAGTTTGGGAAGCGCTCTGCCGAAGGCGACGATCGTGTCGAACTTCGTCGCGTCGCGGACTTCGCGCCACCGTTTGTGATAGCGATATTGCTTGCGCCCGCGCGCGTCGCGCGCCGTCGCTTGGACGTGGCCGTTGGGGATCGGCGAGATCCACACGCGTTCGTAGGCGGGCGGGATCGCGAGCGCTTTTATCCGCGCGATCTCGTCCGCGTCCGTGATCTTCTTGCCCGTCGGATCGTAGAACGCGAAGCCGGACCGGACGCGTTTGCGCGTGATTCCCGGGATGCCGTCGTCGACGTAACGGAGCCCGGCCTCGCGCGCGTGCCGGATCTCGGGGGTCGTCGCGGTGGCCGTCACGGACGAGACGTACCCATTCGAGGAGTAGGTCCGCGCTCGCGAAAATGCGCCTGCGTGTCCTCCGCCGCATCCGATCTCACGGTGTCGCTCGTCGGCGCCGGCGGCGAACGCGTGTCGCTGCGCTCGACGCTCGTCTCGCACGGCCTCGCGTGGCTGCCGCCGAACGAGATCGCGCCGGGCGAACGACGCCTCACGACGACGCTGGCGCTTCCGGACGGCACGGCGCGGACGGTGACGGTGCTCGAGTCGACGGTGCGACCGGATGCCCTCGACATCGTCGTCTCGGGGCGCGTTCCGTCCGCGGCTGCGCGTCGCGCGATCGTGCGTTCCGTGCGCGCGATGTTCTCGCTCGACGACGATCTCTCGGGATTCTACGCCTCGGTCGCGGGCGATCCCGACTTCGCCTTCGCGCGCGACGGCGTCGGGCGGATGCTCCGCTCGCCGACCGCGTTCGAAGACGTCGCGCGAACCTTGTGTACGACGAATTGCGCGTGGTCGGCGACCGAGCGGATGATCGAGGCGATCGTCTCGCATCTGGGCACGCGCGCGATCGGCGCGCCCGCGGACGGTTGGCGCGGCCGGGCGTTTCCGTCGGCCGCGCGGATGGCCGAGGCCGACGCGTCGTTCTACCGCGACGTCGCACGCGCGGGATATCGCGGGGCGTACCTCCGCTCGCTCGCGGAGGCGGTCGCGACGGGTCGGATCGATCTCGAAGCGTGGCGCGCGGCGAGTCCGGCCGAGCTCCCCGACGACGAACTCGCGGATCGACTGCTCGCGCTTGCGGGGATCGGGCCGTACGCGGCCGCGCACGCGATGATGCTCTTCGGTCGCTGTTCGCGGCTCGTGCTCGATTCGTGGACGCGCCCGCGCTACGCGGCGCTCGTGGCGCGGAAGAGCGTCGCGGATCGGACGATCGAACGCCGCTTCAAACGCTACGGCGTGCACGCCGGCCGGGCGTTCTGGCTCCTGCTCTGGAAGAGCCGCCATCTCGGGCTCGAGTCGCGTCCGTGACGCGCGAACTCGCCTTCGCGTTGCTCGCACTCTTCGGGCACCGCCGCGACGCGCCAACCTGGATCGAGCGAATCGTCCACCCGCTCGCCGCGATCCCGACGTCGATCTGGGTCGCGATCATCGGCGTCGTCGCGGCCGTGCTCGCGCCGATCGTCGGCCACAAGCTCGCGAAGCGACGCGACGCATTCGCGACCGAGCGCGCGACGGCGCTCCTGCGCGCGCAGGTTCGCGCGCACGTCGACGCGCTCGAGACGTGGCGTCGCAATCGGATCGTCGATCCCGACCTCTGGCAAACGTCGCACGAGGCGTTCGCGCGTCGACTCGACGATCCGATCGCGCGCGAGGCGAGCGCGCCCGCGTACGAGGCGGCCGTCCGGGCGATCCACGTGGAGCGTGCGGCGCTGCTCGCGCAACGTCGCGAAGCGGCCGGGCGCGACGCGCCGTCGCTCGCCGAATTCACGAGCGAGAATCTCGACGGCGCGATCGCTTCGTACCGCGCCGCGCTCCCCGAACGCGCGCGTAAGCGGCAGGCGATCGTTTCCCGCCCGCGGTAAAATCCGCGTCGTGCCCCGCCGTAACGTCCTCGTGATTGGCTCGGGTCCGATCGTGATCGGGCAGGCGGCGGAATTCGATTACGCGGGCGTGCAAGCGTGCCGGGCGCTGCGAGAAGAAGGCCACCGCGTCGTCCTCGTCAACTCGAATCCGGCGACGATCATGACCGATCCCGAAGTCGCCGACGCCGTATATCTCGAGCCGCTCACCGCGGCGTCGCTCGTCGCGATCATCGAGCACGAGCGACCCGACGCGCTCTTACCGACGCTCGGCGGTCAGACGGGGCTCAACCTCGCGGTCGAACTCGACGAGAGCGGCGCGATCGAGCGCTACGGGCTCGAACTCCTCGGCACGCCGATCGAAACGATCAAACTCGCCGAAGATCGCGCGCGCTTCAAGGAAGCGATGATCGCGATCGGCGAGCCCGTCCCCGCGAGCATCGTCGTGACGGAGGTCGAAGCGGCCGTCGGGTTCGCGGCGGAGTACGGCTATCCGCTCGTCGTCCGTCCGGCGTACACGCTCGGCGGGACGGGCGGCGGCGTCGTGCGCGACGAGACCGAACTCCGCGAGACGCTCGCCGTCGGGCTCGACGCGTCGCTCATCCATCAGGCGCTCGTCGAGACGAGCCTGCTCGGATGGAAAGAGATCGAATACGAAGTCCTGCGCGATCGGGCGAACAACTGCATCATCGTCTGCAACATGGAGAACATCGATCCCGTCGGCGTGCACACGGGCG
>CAZZXB010000109.1:0-9514 GCA_964658025.1 uncultured Janthinobacterium sp. | reverse complement strand
GGCTCGGGCGTGATCTGTCGGCCGCAGCCGGCGAGCGAAACGGCGGCGGCGATACCGAGCGCGAACGAGACCCCACGAAGCATGAATTCCTCACTGATGCCGGCGGCGATCGCGACCGTCTGCGCGATAGCGATGGCGCTCGCCTTTCCCAAGACGAACGTCGTCGCACTCGCACCGATCGGTGCGGCCGGACTCTTTTGGGCGTGGTTTGGACTCTCGCCGAAGCGCGCCTTCTGGGTCGGCTGGCTCGCCGGGACCGTCTTCTTCGCGCTGAATTTCTCGTGGTTCGGCGAGACGGCGGGGGCGCTGATCGCGCCGTTCGGATTCTTGTTGACGCTCGGCCCCGCCGTCGTCGAAGCGCTCGTCGGGTTCGCGATACCGGGCGCGCTCGTCGCGTTCGCGGCCGGCGGACTCGCGCGTCGCGAGCGATCGCGTCGCGCGCTCGTCCCGCTCGCCGCCGCGGCCGTTTTCGCCGCCTTCGAATGGCTCCGCTCCGAGGGTCTCGGGCCGCTCGGTCTGCCGTTCGCGAGCCTCGGGTACGCGATGGTCGGATCGCCGCTCGCCTCCGTCGCACCGTTCGCCGGGACGTATGCGGTGACGTTTCTCGTCTGCCTGCTCGGCGCGTACGCGGCCTACGCGATCCGCCTGCGCGCCGAACGGACCGCGCTCGCCGACGCCGTCGTCGCCGTCCTCGCGGTCGCGCTCTGCGCCTTCGGCGCGTGGGTCGCCCGGCCCGATCGCGCCCTCTCGCCCGCGACCGTCCGCGTCGCGGCGATCCAAGGAAACATCGCGCAGTCGATCAAGTTCGCGCCGGGCTCGCTCGCGCGCGCGCTGGTCCGCTACGAGACCCTGACGCTCCGCGCCGCACCGACGCATCCGGCGCTCGTCGTCTGGCCGGAGACCGTCATGCCGACGGCGCTCAACCGCTACCCGGCGCTGCTCGCGCGCCTGGCCTCGCTCGCGACGCGCGTCCGGACGACGCTCGTCGTCGGGACGATCGAAGTCGTCGACGACCGCGCTTACAACGCGCTGTACGTCTTCGGACCGAGCGGGTCGGTTCGAGCGGTCTACCGTAAACGTCAGCTCGTGCCGTTCGCCGAACGCCTTCCCTTCGGGTCGCTCCTGCGTTGGATCCCTTGGACGCAGAACGTCTCGAACTTCACGCCCGGACGCGACCCCGCGATCTTCGACGTGGGCGGCGTCACCGACGCGCCCGTCATCTGTTGGGAATCCGATTTTTCCGGGCTCGTTCGCGACGACGTGAACGCCGGTGCGAGCTCGCTCATCGTCGCGACCGACGACGCGTGGTTCGGGAGCTCCGCCGGACCCTACGCGCACGCGCAAGTCGCGCGGATGCGCGCGCTCGAAACCGGGAGCTGGATCGTGCGCGCCGCGTCGACCGGGATCAGCGGGATCGTCGCCCCCGACGGACGTTTCGTCCGCGCGCTCCCGCTCGGCGTCGCGGCTTACGCCGCGGGGACCATCGGTCCGGGCGTGCGGACGCCGTTCGACGCGATCGGTCCGCTCGCGTGGGTCGCGCTTTTCGCCATCGTCTACCTCGTCGTCGTCGCGCGGGCACGCCTCGCATGAAACCGTGGGTGTACGTCCTGCTCGTGCTGATCGCGGCGGGACTCGCGGTCGGCATCTATCGCGCGGGCGAAGACGAGATCGCGCAGCAACCCGGCGATACGAATCAGATGGTCGTCAAAGGCGGCAAGCTGTACGGTCGCAGGCTCACGTCGCGATCGTGGACGGCATCGTACGACCGCATGACGAGTAACGCCGACCAAACGATCGTCGACGTGTTCGGCGTACACGACGGCATCCTGTTCAGCAAAGGCAAACCGGCGGCGCGCCTGACCGCGCACCACCTGACCGTGAATCTCGTGACGCACGACTTCACGGCCGACGGTCCGATGCACGCGGAGACGATCGGGAAAAAACTGAGGCGGGCGTTCGATACCGATGCGGCTTCGTGGATCGATGCGGCGGGCGTCCTGACGTTCCCCAAGCGCGTCACCATCTACTCGGGCGTCGGTGCGCCGCCGCTCGTGCTCGGAAGCGGAACGTACGACGTGCGGACCGGCGATATCGACGCGCACGATGTGGCCGGTGCCGCACGTTAGCCCGTGAGTTTTTTCTTTTCGGCCGCGTCGGCGAGATTTTTTTTCGCCTCGGCGATGAGACGTTTTACCTTTTGACCGCCCTTGTGGCCGATCTCTTCGTAGAAATCGGAGCCGTACTTGTCCTTGACGACGCGACCGCCTTTCTGACCGATCGTTTCGTAAAATTGCGCGCCGTGTCGCTCGCGCGTCACCTGACCGCCCTTACGTCCGATCGCTTCGTAAAATCCCGAGCCGTATCGCTCGCGGACCGTATCGCCGCCCTTCTTTCCGGCCTCTCGGACGGACATCTCTCCACCGGCGCTTTTCTCGGTCGCCTTCGGTTCGGTATCGGCCATAGACTAGAACCTCATATAAGACTAATGTCGCACGTTTCGAAACTTGGCGCTGAATTACCCGTCAAGGAATCGGTCAAACATCGACGGGCTACGGAGGGTATCTTTTCTTATCGTTTAGGCCGTACGATTACAAGCCGCCGAACGGATATCGCTAATTATGCGAAGGGCGATCCTCTTTCGTTTTTTGGTAAAGCTTTGGGGAAACGCTCGGAATCGATGACGCGATGATCGCCACGATCATCTCGGGCGCCACTGTGTTCGATGGAGAACACAATAACGGTCGTACGATCGACGTCGCGATCGTCGACGACCGCATCGCATTACTCGGAGACCTTTCGGATCGCGAAACACGCGAACGGATCGACGCGCGCGGACTCACGCTCGCGCCGGGTTTCATCGACACGCACGGCGACACGAACGAGGCGTTCTTGCGCGACGGCCGTTGCGCGAACAAACTCGCGCAGGGCGTGACGACCGAGATCGGCGGCGCGTGCGGCTCCTCGCCCGCGCCGCTCGTTCGTGCCGCACGTCACGCCGCGGTCGAACGCGGGAGACGATCGGGGCTCGACGTCGATTGGAGCGATCTCGACGCGTTTCTGTCCGCCGTCGAACGCTCGGGCGTCGGCATCAACGTCGCGACGCTCGTCGGACTCGGCACGACGCGCCGCGGGATTCGCGGCGATGCGGCCGGCCGACTCGACGAGACGGAACTCCGCGCCGAATGCGATCTCGTCCGCGCCGCCGTCGAGCAGGGTGCGCTCGGCGTTTCGAGCGGACTCGCGTACGCGCCGTCGCGTTACGCGGATCCACGCGAGCTCGTCGCCTGCGCGCGCGTCGCGGCCGCGGCGGGCGCCCCGCGCTACGTCACGCATCTGCGCGACGAGGGCGCCGCGATGCTCGAGGCCGTGGACGAAGCGATCGACGTCGCGCGCGATGCGGAGGTGGCGCTCCACGTCTCGCATCATCGCACGATCGGACGCGCGAATTTCGCGCAGATCCATCGCTCGCTCGATCGGCTCGCGCGAGCGCGGGATCGCGGTCTCGACGTGCACTGCGATATCGCTCCGTACGTCGGCATACGCATCGGTCTCGACACCCTGCTTCCGGACGAGCTCTTCGCGGACGGTCGCGATCGCGCGTTAGCGGAACTCGACGATCCCGAACGCGTCGCCGCGCTCGTGCTCCGCATGCAACTCGATCGACCCGATCCGCAAGATTGGTACGATCTGCTCGTCTCGGCCGCGGGCGAGGGGCGCAACGCCGAACTCGCGGGCTATCGTATCGACGAGATCGCGCGGATGTGGCGGACGACGCCCGCGCGCGCGGCGCTCCGTCTCCTCCGCGAAGAGGCCTTCGACGTGGAAGCGACCGCCTTCGCGCTCGACGAGAACGACGTCGCGACCGTCCTCTCCGCGGGCTTCACGACGATCGGGAGCGAGGCGTCTGCGGCGATCGATCCGCGTGCCGCCGCGATCCCGCATCCCAGCGCGTTCGGATGCTTCCCGCGCGTGTTCGGTCGCTTCGTCCGCGCGCGCCAGACGCTCGAGTTCGGCGAAGCGGTCCGCCGGATGACGTCGCTCGCGGCGGGCGCGTTCGGCCTCGTCGATCGCGGCGTCATCGCGCCCGGGAACTACGCCGATCTCGTCTTGTTCGATGCCGCGCGCATCGTCGACACGGCGACGTACGAACGTCCGATCTCCGCACCGCTCGGCATCGACTCCGTCTGGGTCAACGGCGTCGCCGCCGTCCGGCGCGGCGAACTCACGGGGACGCGCGCGGGGCGCGTATTGCGCGGCGGCCGATGAACGTCGGCGAGCTCGACGCCCCGCGACGCGACGCGTTTCTCGCGGGCGCCAAACGGACGAACGTCGCGCGCGGCGATTTCATCTTCACGCCGGGCGATCCGGCCGATTACGTCTACGTCGTGGAACGCGGACGCGTCAAGATCGTGCTCACGACGCCGGGCGGCGCGGAATCGATCGTCTCGATTCGAAATCCGGGCGATCTCTTCGCGGAACTCGCGTGGGCGACGGGACGCGCCGTTCGGAGCTCGAGCGCGGTCGCCCTCGATCCGAGCGAGGTCCATCGCATCGACATCGACACCTTCGAGCGGCGCTTACGCGCCGACCCCGTGCTCTGCTCGCACTTCGCGCGCGGCGTGGCGCGCCGGCTCGCGAGCGTCGAACGCGAGTTGACGGAGATCGCGGGCAAGAGCGTCCCCGGTCGGCTCGTCGACGTGCTCGGGCGGCTCGCGGCCGACCACGGGGTGAGCGAGGACGACGGGACGGTGCGCATCGCGCTGAGCCTGACGCATAAGGATCTCGCCGATCTCATCGGAACGACGCGCGAGACGCTCACGAAGGAACTGAGCGTCCTCGCCGACGTCGGCCTCGTCCGCGTCGCGCACCGCACGATCGTCTTACTGCAACCGCGCGCGTTCCCGTTCGCACGACGTCGCGGGTAGCGCGTCCGAAGGTGCGGTAACGCGTACGAACTTACCGTAGCGCGAGACACTTCGCGTCCGCACGTGCGACCGTATGGCTCGCGACCGCGTAGCGCGCTCGCGACCACGCGGCGTCGCCCGACGTCAACGCGTGGTCTTGCGTCGCGTCTTGAGGTCCTCGTAGACGTCGCGCGTCTCCGCGCGCAGGGCTTCGAGCGTGCCTTCGTTGACGATCGTGTAATCGGCGAGTTCGATCGCCCGGTCGGGATCGATCTGCGCGCGCATGCGGCGCTCGATCTCCTCGCGCGTCCACCCGTTGCGCGCGGCGACGCGATCCATCCGGGTCTCGCGCTCCGCGACGACGACGACGTTCGCGTCGCACTGCAAGTAGAAGCCGGCCTCGAACAGGAGCGGGACGTCGTGCACGACGAGCCGATCGCCCGCCGCCGCTTCGAGCGCGGCCGAGCGTTCGCGGACGAAGGGATGGACGATCGCGCTCAGTTCGGCGAGCGCGGCCGAGTTCGTGAACACGCGTGCCGCGAGCGCCGGGCGATCGAGGCGACCGTCCGCGACCGTCTCGGGCCACCGTTCGGCGACGCGCGCGAGTCCGACCGTTCCGGGATCGAGCGCTTCGCGCGCGAGCAGGTCGGCGTCGATGACGAGCGCGCCGAGTTCCGCGAAATATCCGGCGACGAGCGTCTTCCCGGCCCCGATCCCGCCGCTGAGACCCACACGCAGCAACATCGGCGTTACAACGGACGCGCGGCGATCGGCGCGGTCCAGCGCTCGCCGTTCTCGAAGAGCACCGAACGCGCGGTACACGCATACCCGACCGCCGCGCCCGGCGCTTCCGGCGTATCGGAGGCGACGAGCGACGAGAGCCGCGCGCGCACGCCCGGACGCACGAAGATCGGGTAGACGACGAGTTGCGGCGAGCGATCGAGCGCGCGTCCGAGCCGATCGTCGGGCGCGAACGCGACTTCGATCGCGCTCACGCCGCGACGCGCGCGGTTTTCGACGCGGACGTCGTAGCGCGCGAGCGTACGCCCCCGATGCCCGCGAAACGACGTCGACGAACACGACGCGATCGCGACGGGCGCGGGCGCGGGCCGTAAGAGATAGGTTTCGACGCCGAGGCCGACGAGCGCGAATCCGACGAGCCAAAGAAGGGACGTCCGCAAACGGACGTCCCTTTCGCGATCGATTCGTCCCCGAGGGCCGATCGGCGTTTACTCCGCGGCGGGAGCCGCGATCGCGGGCGCCGCGGCGACCGAGTCGCCGATCGAGCCGACGTCGCCGTCGACCGCGTAGTCCGCGTACTCCTCGGGCGACACGTCGGCGACGTGTTGGATCGAGCCCGTGATCCGTCGCGTCGAATGGTTGATCGTCAGCAACGTGACTTCGACTTCTTGACCCGGGCTGTACTGGAGCGCCGGATCGAATTCGCCCTTGGGGACCATCGCGAGCACGCCCGGGATGATCTCGACGAGCAAGTAATTCGGCGTGACCTTCACGACTTGCGCGATGAGGCGCTGACCTTCGATCAGCTTGTCGGCGTGCTCGACCCACGGATCGGGCAGCGCGTGCTTGAGCGAGAGCGAGACCTTCTTCGCATCCGGATCGAACTTCATCACTTCGACCTGGACTTCGTCGCCGATCTTCACGACTTCGGACGGGTGCTTGATGCGCGCGTACGAGAGTTCGCTATTGTGGATGAGACCGTCGATGCCGCCGAGATCGACGAACGCGCCGAACTCCGCGAGCCGGACGACGACGCCCTCGCGGATCTGTCCGACCGCGAGCGTGCCGAGCAGTTCCGATTTCTTGGCGTTGAGCTCTTCCTCGAGCACGAGACGCTGCGACAGGACGACGCGATGGCGCTTGTGATCGAGATCGATGACCTTGAGGCGCAGATGCTTGCCGACGAGTTCGTCGAGGTTGCCGACGGGCTGGCGACGGATCTGCGAGGCCGGTACGAACCCGCGCATGCCGAGGTCGACGAGGACGCCGCCCTTGACGACTTGCGTGACGGTCGCTTCGATGACTTCGTCGTTGTCGTGCGCCGCGATGACCTTCTCCCAGGTCTTGAGCGCGCGCGCGCGTCGCTCGCTGAGGAAGAGCGTGCCTTCCTCGTCGATGCGATGGATCATGACTTCGAGCTTGTCGCCGACCTTCTGTTCTTTGGGGTCGATCGCGAGCGAGAGTTCGCGGAAGCTCAAGAAGCCTTCGGATTTGCCGCCGATATCGACGAGCAACTCGTCCTGATACTTCGCGACGATGACGCCGACGAGCACCTGGCCCTCGTCGAGGACCTTGAGGCTCTCTTCGTACATGCGCTGTTCGAGCGCGAGTTGATCTTCTTCGATTTCTTCCGTCTCTTGGACGGGAGCGATGTCGGTAGTGGTAATGTGTGTCCCCTTTACGCGTGCGCCGGATCGAATCGTCCGGTCGCACTCCCGCGCGGAAGCGCAGTTCCCGGCTGAGCCGAGCGAAGATGGCACGGCGTCGGAAGACCGGCACCATGCATGAGCGTCGACGCGACGAAGTCGGGCCGAGTTCCAGCGCATTCTGGGAGTGCGAGGGCTCTCCTGCCGTTCGAGATCAGGCGGTCTGCTTCATCCGCCGCGGCCGGCGCACCGCGACGGCCGGTTTTTCGATCCCGAGCCACGCCAGAAAAGCCTCGGCCTCGAGCGGTTTCGCGAAGAAGAACCCTTGGCCGACGACGACGCCGAAGATCTTGAGGATCGCGACCTGGCGTTCGGTTTCGATCCCTTCGGCCACGACGCTCATGTTGAGCGCGCGGGCGAGCGACATCGTCATCTCGACGATCGCCTCGTTCGCCAGGCCCATGTTCTCGTCGTTGACCGACGAGATGAAGCCGCGATCGAGTTTGACGAGGTCGATCGGAAAATCTTGCAGGTACCGAAGCGACGAGTAACCCGTGCCGAAGTCGTCGATGCACATCTGCGCGCCGAGTTTTTTGAAGCGATTGAAAAGTGCGAGCGTCTTGCCCTGCGTCTCGATGAGCGAGGACTCGGTCATCTCGAGCATCAGCCGGTTCGCGTGAAACCCCGCGTCGCGTAACGCGCTCGCGACGTCGTCGTAGATGCCTTCGTACGTGACTTGATTCGGCGAGATGTTCACGGAGAGCGTGAGATCGCTCCCGGGAGCGAGCGCGTCGATCCGCGCCGCGAACGCGGTCGCCTCGCGCAAGACGAAGCGTCCGAGTTCGACGATCGCCCCGGACCGTTCGGCATAGGGGATGAATTCGTCGGGCCCGACCGGGCCGAGCGTCGGATGCGTCCAACGCACGAGCGCTTCCATCCCGAGCGGCTGCCCCGTCGCGATGTTGACGAGCGGTTGATAGACGACGCGGAAATCGCCGCGTTCGATGCCGATGCGTATGTCGGCGCGCAGCCGCGCCGCGCGCAGCATCTTCGTGCGGATCTCGTCGTCGAAGACGGCGAGTCGCGCGCGTCCGAGCGATTTCGACCAATGCATCGCCGCGTCGGCCTCGCGCAGCACGTCGTCGCCGTGGCGCGGGACGCTGCCGAACGTCGCGATCCCGATGCTCGCGGAGATCGTCGTCTCGCGGTCGCCGACGACGAACGGTTTGCCGAGGACCTCTTGCACGCGCTCCGCGAAACGGCGCGCCTCCTCGAGATCGACGTCGCGCAGTAACACGCCGAATTCGTCGCCGCCGACGCGCGAGACGACGTGCGCGATTCCGGCGAGCGACGAGAGCCGTCCCGCAGCCTGCACGAGCACGCCGTCGCCCGCGGCGTGACCGTAGGTGTCGTTGACGGGCTTGAACGCGTCGAGGTTGAGGAAGAGCACGGCACCCGAGTCACCGGTGGCGAGCGCCTCGCGCACGTAGGCGAGAAACATCGGGCGATCGGGGAGCGCCGTCAGCCAATCGCCCTCGTTACGCCGGATGTCGACGTGGGCGGCCGGTCGTCGCGCGGTCGAATCCAACGCGACGACGAGAAAGCACTTGGCGCCGCCGTTTTCGACCGCGGAGAGCGCGATCTCGAAACGATCGACCGCTCCGCCCTCGTTCGCGACGTGCAGGTCGAACGTGCGCTCCGTCACACCGCGCCGCGACTCGCGGACCTCGCGCGCCAGCGCCGCCATCCCGGCCTCGCCGAGGCGTGCGGAGAGCGCCGGATTGGCGTCGAGCAACGATCCGAATCGATCGAAGATACCCGCCCCGACGGAAGAGGTGCGGAACGCTGCGAGCGGAGACGAAACGCAAAAAGCCGTCATCTCGTAAGCATCGCGATCGAGCGAGGATGCATGTATTGCGGTTATCGGTTTCCCGTGCCGATAACATGATAGGGAGTGACGACGTTCGCTCGCGGTCGCCGAACCCGGCGGCGATATGCAACGTACGATCGCGCATGGAGGCGCCGACACGCCGATCGCGCTCGGACCCGACGCGGACGGTCTTACATTCCGCGGTTCTGTGAGGTCTCGATCACCTTGGCTCGCTCGGCGCCCCCGACTCGGAAACCCATCGACGCCGCTCCGACGTGCGACCCGAACGCGAAGGCCCGCATCGAAGAAGTCATGGGCTACTACGACGACGAGCTTCCGGGCCCGGTCGTCGC
>CAZZXB010000108.1:0-9550 GCA_964658025.1 uncultured Janthinobacterium sp. | reverse complement strand
CGGTCGGCTACGGCGGCAACGTCTTGTGAAAATATCCCGCGATCATCTTGCGCGCGACGGGTGCCGCGGTGTTCGCGCCGTAGCCGCCGGAGCGTTCCATGAAGACGGCGAGCGCGATCACGGGATGATCCGACGGCGCGTACGCGACGAACCACGTCGTGTTCGGGCCGTTGCCGCCGTCGGTTTCGGCCGTGCCGGTCTTTCCGCCGTACGCGATCCCCGGCACGTCCTCGCCGTACGCCGTGCCGAACGGTTGCGTCACCTCGTCCATCCCCGCGCGGACTTCCCGTAACGCTTCCTGCGTCACCGGAACGTGACGGATGACGTCGTGATCGAAGCGCTTCACGATCTTGCCGCGCGCGCTCCGGATCGCTTCCACGAAGTGCGGCCGGAAGAGCGTGCCGCCGTTGACGACCGTCGCGGTGACGTTCGCCATCTGCAACGGCGTCGCTTGCATCGCGCCCTGACCGATCGCGAGTTGGCAGACGTCGCTCGGTTCGAGCGGGAGACCGTAGACCTTCATCGACCACGCGTTGGTCGGCCAGTTGCCCGGATACTCGCCCGGAATGTCGATGCCGAGTTCTTTGCCGAGCCCGAACTGCTGCGCGTAATACCGGAGGCGTTTGTGCCCGAGACGATAGCCGAGTTGGTAGAAGTAGCCGTCGGACGACGCGGCGAGCGCGCGCGTGAAATCGGTCGTGCCGAGGCCGCCCGAGGCGATATCGCGGAACGTCGTGCCGTAGCAATTCCACGCACCCGAATCGTACAGCACCTGATCGCGTCCGATCACGCCCGAGGTGATCGCGCCCGAACCCGTGATCATCTTGAACGTCGAACCCGTCGGCGTCGCCGCCGCGATCGCGCGATCGTAGAGCGGATGGAGCGGATCGTTGAGATACCGCGAGAACGTCGATTCCTTGATCCCGTTCGTGAAATCGTTCGGATCGAAATTCGGATACGATGCGAGCGCGAGGATGCCGCCGTCGCGCGGATCGATCGCGACGACCGCGCCGCCGAGCCGCGTACGGCGGAGCTTTCCGGTGAGCAGTAATTGATCGCGCAACGCCGTCTCCGCGATCTTCTGCAAGCGCCAATCGACGGAGAGGATCAAACTGTTGCCGGGGATCGGATCGACGGGGCCCAGGCGCCGGACGAGTTGGCCTTGCGCGTTGACGACGATCTGCTCGCCGCCGGGCGTTCCGCGCAAGTACGCGTCGTATTGCTGTTCGAGACCCTCCTTGCCGATCACGTCGTTCGGCGAGTAACCGCGACCGCGGAGGTGCGCGTATTCGTCTTCCGTGATCTGCCCGACGTAGCCGAAAAAATGCGAGCCGAGTTTTTTGTTCGGATAGTCGCGCACGGGTTGCGCTTCGAGATCGAGTCCGGGTAACTCGTCCTGCGCTTCGGCCAGACGCGCCATCTGCGTGCTCGTGAGATCGCCCGCGAGCACGACCGGTCCGTACGGTTCGTACGTCGCGACCTCGTCGAAATTCTTGTAGACGATCCCGCGATGTTCGAGCAGGCGCTTCCAGAGCTTCGCCTCGGGGATCGCGAGCACGCGCGCGAGTTCGTGCATCGTCGCGTCGATGTCGCGCACGTCGGAGGGCACCATCGCGCAGACGAACGACGGGCGACTGCGCACGAGTTGCACGCCGTGCCGATCGTAGATCACGCCGCGCGGCGCGGCGACGGGGATCAACCGGATCTGATTCGCGCGCGCCTGCGCGGCGAAGTGCGTGCCCTCGAAGAGTTGGACTTGCGTCAGCCGTCCGACGAGCGCCGCGAGCGCGACGAGCACCGCGAGGACGAAGACGACCGGCTTCCACGTGCCGCGCGGGAGCGCGCGCGGCGGATCAGCGGCCGTGCGCATCGTTCGTCACGATCGTGGGTCGCAAGCGCAAGGCGACGAACGCGATCGCCGCGTTCGCGAGCGCCTGCGCGAGCACCGCGTGAAAATGCACGACGGGGAGCACGAGCGGTCGCCCCTGCGCCTGCATCGCGAGCGCGAACGCGCCGAAGCGCACGATCGTGAGCGACGCGACGACCGGGACGAGCACGAGCGACAGATCGGCGACCCACGTGTTCGCGATCCGTCCGGCGATCGCGCCGACGAGCCCGGTCGCGAAGGTCCACGCGATCCCGGTCGCGCCCGCGAGCGCGTCCTCGCACGTCCCCGCGACGAGCCCGAACGCGAAGCCGGGCCACGTGCCGGAACGGACGCCGTACCAGAACACGACGAGCGTCGCGAGCGACGGAAACGTGCCGTGGAATGCGACGAGCGGGAGGATCGTCGTCTGCGCGACGAGCGCGAGCGCGAGAGCGAGCGCGGCCCGCCAGAGCGCGGGCGGCTCGACGCTCCGCGCGGGTGCGTTCGATCCCGTTCCGGGCGGGGTCGCCATCCAAAACGCGCGCGTGCGCGCGATGTCGTCGGTGTCGCGCACGGACGGTTACGGCGCCGGCGCGACGACGACGCGTTCGAGTCGTCCGAAGGCGACCGCGGGCGCGAGGATCGCGGTTTGGTAGAGCGCGCCTTGCGGGTGATCGATGCGGATCACGCGGCCGATCGGGATCCCCGCGCGGAACGATCGTCCGCGGCCGGTGACGACGCGATCGCCCGGCCGGAGCTTCGCGTCCTGCGAGACGTAGCGCAGGGCCACCCGCGTGTTCGTGCCGTTCGCGATGCCCCACCAGCGTCCGCGCGCGATGAGCGCGGGGACCTTGCTGCCGGCATCGGTGAGGAGCAACACGGTACTCGAGAACGGCGCGACGTCGGTCACGCGTCCGACGACGCCGTCGGGCGTGAGCACGCCGTCGTCGGGTTTCACGCCCGCGAGCGAACCCCGGTCGATCGCGATCGCCCGCGTGACGCTTTCGGGATCGTATCCGATCACGGTCGCGTCGATCGCGCCCGGACTCGCCGCGAGTGCGCTCGCGAACGCGCGGGCCGCGGGCGCGGCGCTCAAGGCGTATTCGAAGCGGGCGTCCTGCGCGCGCAGCGTCCGATTCTCGTCGGCGAGACGCCGGTTCTCGGAAGTCAGGCGCGGGAGCTCGGCGGTCGCGGAGACGACGTCGCGGACGAGATAGCTCGCGTCGGCGGTCGCCAGTTGCACGAACGATGCGGTCGACGAGACGGCGATCGCGAGCGGGCTCGGCCTACCGGAACGGAGCGCGTCGAGTTGCACGAGCCCGACGATCGCCGCGACGATCACCGACCCGATTACTGCGAATAGCTTTCTCTCATCCCGGTACGTAAAGATTGATACCACCTCGTGAACCGATCGCCGTGGGGACGGAACCGATCGAGTAACGTCGGCGATCCCAGAATCTCGCCCGCGCCGCGCGCGACGCAGACGAGCGGCTCGTCGGCGACGACCGTCGGCAGATAGACCGTCTGACCGATCTCGCTCGCGAGCCCCGGTATGAGCGCTCCGCCGCCCGTGAGCGTGATGCCCGAGTCGATGAGATCGGCGCAGATCTCGGGCGGGATCGAGGCGAGAACGGTGCGGATCGCGCGCATGATCGTCGCAACGCCCTCGGCCATCGATTCGCCGACGAGCGACTCGTCAACTTCACGGATCGCGGGCATGCGCGTCGAGAGATCCATCCCCGTCGCCGGAAACGGCGAACGCCGCGGCGGACGTCCGACGAACGCGAGCGCGAGTTTGATCTCCTCGGCCGTGAGTCCACCGACGACGAAGCGCTCCGCGCGCAAGCGGGCGGCGATCGCCGCATCGAACGTATCGCCGCCGACCTGCACCGACGCGAGGCGGATGACGCCCGCCGTGCCGAGGATCGCGATCTCGGTCGTGCCGCCGCCGATATCGACGATCATCTGCGCGCGCAGCGCCGTCACGTCGAGCCCCGCACCGACGGCCGCCGCGACCGCCTGCGGGATGTAGTTCGTGTAGCGTGCGCCCGCCGCGCGGACCGCCTGTTCGACGGCCTTGCATTCGATGTCGGTCGCACAGCCGGGGATCGAGGCGACGAGCCGCGGCGCGAGTCGCGGACGGGTGCTCAGCGCGCGATCGACGAGCCGGGCGACGAGCGTCTGCGCGGCGCGAAAATCCGAGATCGTGCCGCGCCGGAGCGGCCGGACGATCCGGTAGTGGGCGGGCGTCCGGCCTTCCATCTCCTTGGCGGCGTGACCGATCGCGACGATCGCGTTCGTGCGGGTGTCGTACGCGACGACCGAGGGTTCGCTGACGATCGCACCCCCGCCGCGTTCGTAGACGACGGTGTTCGCGGTTCCGAGATCGAGCCCGATATCCGGACTGATCGTCGAGCGCAGGCTCGAGAGGAAGGGCGCGCTCACGCGAACGCCCCCGCCGGCGCGACCGCGGGGAGCGCGTAGCCGAGGCGCGCGAGGTCGCGCACGAACGCGCCGAGCGGGAAACCCATGACCGTGTAATAGTCGCCGTCGATCCGCTCGACGAGCGCGGCGCCGCGACCCTGGATGCCGTAAGCGCCGGCCTTGTCGCGCGGTTCGCCCGTCGCGACGTACGTCGCGATCGTCGCCGCGTCGAGCTTCGCGAAGCGTACGCGCGTCGTCTCGACGGCGACGTACCCGTCGCCCGTCGCGCCGTCGGTCACGGCGTATCCCGTGTGCACGAGATGCTCCCGGCCCGAGAGCTCGCGCAACATCGACGCCGCGTCCGCATCGTCGACCGGTTTTCCGAACGAACGCCCGTCGACGTCCACGACCGTGTCGGCGGCCACGACGAGCGCGTCGCGCTCGCGAGCGGCGACGGCGGCGGCCTTTTCGCGGGCGTAGCCGAGCGCGAGATCGCGCGGCGAAACGCCCGGGCGGTCGCCCTCGAGGACGTGACTGAGCACCACGCGCACGTCGAGCCCGAGCGAGGTCAGCAATTCATAGCGCCGAGGTGATGCGCTCGCGAGAACGATCGTCGTCAGTGTTCGCATACGATCCGATGCCGACAGTATAGGGTGCGCGGTGGCACTTGTATAGAATCGGATGGAAAGTCCCGTGCCTTCAGGTCGGTCCTAACGGTACACGCGGTCGCCGACGCGGACGAAGCCGTCGGGATGGCGTCCGCGCGGATCGCGGTGCGTGTAGTGGATGATGCCGCCGCGCCGATCGAAGATGTACTCGCCGCGGAGCGTCACGGCGTCGCCCGGCTCGAGCGGGATCGGCCCCGTGAGATCGACGTTGTCCTCCACGCGGACCGTCAGCCCGCGTCCGCTCGAACCCGTGAGATGGACGAGAAAGCCTTCGTGCGCTCCGCTCCGACCGGAGCGGACCCCGAGCACGCGCGCGACGCTCCCGCTCGCGGTCACCTCGACGTGCGAGCGCCCGGCGCGCCAGGCGTCGTAGATCGCGCCGTTGTCGTCGCCGCCCGACGAGGTGGTCGCCGCGCATCCGGCCGCCGCGACGACGCCGAGCGCGAGGAGGCCGAGCGCGCTACGCACGGGCATCGTCGTCGACGTCGAGGCGCAGGACCTCCGCGTCGGTCTCCCGTCGCGCGACCAAACGGTGACGCCCCGCGCCCGCGAACGCGACGGCCGGCTTCGGAAAGCGGTTGTAGTTGCTCGCCATGCTGTAGGTGTACGCTCCCGTCATCGCGAGCGCGAGCAGATCGCCCGAAGCGAGATCGCCCGGCAAGTCGGCATCGACGAGCCGATCGTTCTCGCACGACCGTCCGCAGACCGAGGCCGCCTCGGTCGGGGCGGACGACGTCCGCCCGACGAGCCGTGCCGGATGGATCGCGCCGTAGAGCGCGGGGCGCGGATTGTCGGCGATGCCGCCGTCGACGATCGCGAAGCGGCGCTCGCCGCGACGTTTGACCGCGAGCACGCGATAGAGCGACGTCCCCGCCTCCGCGACGATCGCGCGACCGGGCTCGACGCCGAGTTTCGGCACCGGGATGCCGCGCGCGGCGCAGCCGTCCGCGAGCGTCCGCGCGAGTTCGCGCGCGACGGTCGCCGGATCGAGCGTCTCGGCCGTACGCGAGTCGACGCCGAAGCCGCCGCCGACGACGAGTTCCGCGAGCGGCATCCCGGCGCGCGCGGCGTCGGTCGCGCGTTCGAGCAACACGTCCAGACACGCCGCGTAGGCGGCCGGTTCGAAGAGTTGCGAGCCGAGATGCGCGTGGAGTCCGACGAGCCGCGCGCCCGGAATCGAGCCGATCGCCGCGATCGCCGCGGGGACGTCGGCGAGGCCGACGCCGAACTTCGAATCCTCGCCGCCGGTACGGACGTGGACGTGCGTGTCGGCGACGATCCCCGGATTGACGCGCAGGAGGATGCGGATCGTGCGCTCGCCGCGCGCGACGGTCCGGAGGCGTTCGATCTCCTCGAACCCGTCGACGACGACGCGTCCGACGCGTCCCGCGACGATCGCGCGCACCTCGTCCGCGGATTTTCCGCAGCCGTGGAAGACGAGCCGTTCGGCCGGGAACGCCGCGCGTTCGGCCGTGAGGAGTTCGCCGAGCGAACAGACGTCGAGATCGATCGAACTCCGGGCGAGCCGTCGCGCGAGCGCCGTCACGAGAAATGCTTTACCGGCATACGAAGTCGCGACGCCGTACGCGTCGGCGAGGTCTTCGAAGCGCCGTACGTTGCGATCGAGTACGTCCGTGTCGATGACGAGCAGCGGCGTGCCGTAGCGTTCGGCGAGTTCCTCCGCCGCGACCCCGCCGAACGCGGGCGCGCTAATCGGCATGCGTCGCACCCTCGCGATAGAGTCCGCGTTCGTGGATGTAGCGATAGACGGCGTCCGGGACGAGATAGCGCACGCTCCCGCCGCGCGCGAGTTGCGCGCGTACGAGCGTCGCCGATCCGCTCTGGATCGGGAGCTCGAGGATCCGGAACTTCGCGCGCTCGTCATCCGCGAGCGTCGCGAGAAAACGATCGACGCGTTCGGGCGCGCGTTCGGCGCGCGGCGCGATCGCGAACGCGTCGAGGTTCGCGAGCACGACGTCGAAGTTACGCCACGGCGAATCGACGAGCGAGTCGCCGCCGACGACGAAGGTGAGCTCGTCGTCCGCGTATTTCGCGCGGAGCTTCGGCATGAGGTCGGCCGAGAATCCCGTCGCGTCTTCGGCGAGATCGGATTCGTCGATCGCGAAAAACGGATTCGGTGCGAGCGCGCCGCGGAGCATCGCGAGCCGTTCGGGGATCGTCGCGAGCGGCGCGTCGCGGTAGTGCGAGCCGCGCGTCGGCAAGAAGATCATCCGTTCGAGCCCGAGTTCGTACCGCGCGGCCTCGGCGACGAAGAGATGCGCGTTGTGCACCGGATCGAACGTGCCGCCGAAGAGCCCGAGCTTCACGGAGCTAGGTGCGTGTTCGAACCCGTGCGACCCGCGTGCGCGACGCCCGTGCGGTAACCGACGAAGTACGCCGCCAACACCACGACCGCGAGCGCGAGCAGAAAGACCGTGTAGAATTTGATCGTCGCGCTCGCGCGCGGACGGACGTCTTCGTCGATCACGAATAGTCGAATTCTTGATCGGCGATGCGCACGGTGTCGCCGTCCCTCGCACCGAGTTCGCGCAGTTTTTTGTCGACGCCCATCTTCGCGAGAATCGCCTCGAAGCGCCCGAGTCCTTCATCGCTGTCGAAGTCGGTCATGGCGGCGAGGCGTTCGATCCGATCGCCCGTCACGACGAACGTGCGGTCGGCGAGCACCTCGATCGAGAACGCCTCCTGCGGCGTGAGGTTGAAGCGCGGCGGATCGGGCGCGAGCACGACCGCCGGCGCGCTCTCTTGCGTCGTGCGATATGCCGCGAAGAGTAAGTCGCGCACGCCCTCGCCCGTCGCGGCGGAGATGCCGCGGAGCTCCGGGATCCGTTCGCGCAGCGCCTCGAACCCCGCGCGCGCCTCGGGGAGATCGAGTTTCGAGATGACGTTGATGATCGGGCGATCGAGCAGATCCGCGTTCCAGAGCCGGAGTTCGTTCTCGATCGTCTCCTTGTCGGCGAGGATCTCGTCCGCGGGCCGGGCGCCGTCCATGAGGTGGACGAGGACGCGCGTCCGCTCCACGTGGCGCAGGAAGCGGTCGCCGAGACCCGAGCCCGCATGCGCGCCTTCGATGAGCCCCGGCACGTCGACGAGCACGAACGATTCCTCGGGGCCGAGCCGGACGACGCCGAGCTGCGGTTCGAGCGTCGTGAACGGGTAGTCCGCGATCTTCGGCCGCGCGGCGGAGGCGACCGAGAGCAGCGTCGATTTCCCCGCGTTCGGCAGCCCGATCACGCCGCAATCGGCGAGGAGCTTGAGCTCCAGACGCAGGCTGCACGAATCGGATGGCTCGCCCTTCTCGGCGAAGCGCGGCGCCTGGCGCGTGCTCGTCGCGAAGTGCTGGTTGCCGAGGCCGCCGCGGCCGCCCTTGGCGACGCGGATCCGCTCGCCCGGCGTCGAGAGGTCGGCGAGAAGTCGCTCGGGCTCGCCTTCGACGAGCTTGTAGACGAGCGTCCCCGCGGGGACGGGGACGACGAGATCGAGGGCGCTCCGGCCCGATTTTCTCGAGGTCGAACCCGCCTTGCCGGGTTCGGCCGCGAAGTGTTTCTTGAACCGGAACTCGATGAGCGTCGAGAGTTCGGTCGTGGCTTCGAGGAAGACGTCGCCGCCGCGGCCGCCGTCGCCGCCCGCCGGGCCGCCCTTGTCGACGTATTTCTCACGCCGCCAGGCGACGATTCCGTCGCCGCCGCGTCCGCCCGCCGCCGTGATCTCGGCCTCGTCGATGAATTGCACGGCGCCTACGCTCGATCCGACGAAAAAGGCCGCGTCGAGCGGCCTTGCAGATCGTCGCGGGAACGCGAGCGGCTCAGTCGGCGGCCGCCAGCACGTTGACGTGCTTACGATTCCGCTTTTCCGTAAACTGTACGTGACCCGGCACGAGGGCGAACAGCGTGTCGTCCTTGCCGATCCCGACGCCGAGTCCGGGATAGAATTTCGTCCCGCGCTGCCGGACGATGATGTTCCCCGCGATCACGAACTCGCCGCCGAAGCGTTTCACACCCAGGCGCTGCGAGTTGGAATCCCGACCGTTGCGGGTCGAGCCGGCACCCTTTTTGGACGCGAAAAGCTGGAGATCGAACGTGAACATAGCGCCGACGAGTATATCAAGCGCGTTGCCGACGCGCAAGAAGGCGCCCCTCGCCCTCGCGTTGTCCCTCGGCTTCGGTCTCGCCGGGTGCGACCGTCCTTCGAGCGACGTCGCGAACGGCGACGCCGTCGGGATCGCGGACGGAGCCCCCGTCGGCTTCTCTTTCGGGCCGCGCGGACGAACCGTTTGGAGGGCGGCCGACGCCGCGGACGATCGGGGGCTCGGCGCCCTTCGACGCGAGCTCGTCGGTCGCGACGTGTACGGGTACGGCGGGATCGCGATCTCGTGCCGACCCGATTGGACGAAGTTCTACGAGAACACGACGCCCGTCCGCGTCGTCGCCATCGAACGGGAACGCGGGCGGCGCGAATGGCTCGGGACCGGCAACGCGGCGACGGCCCCGTACGCGTACGATCCGGGCTTCATCGCCGTCGATCCGATCTCGATCCTCGTCGTCACGCCCTCGGGCGTTCGATATCCGGCGAC
>CAZZXB010000107.1:6445-9865 GCA_964658025.1 uncultured Janthinobacterium sp. | reverse complement strand
GGAGTCGTCGCGCCGATCGTGGGGGCGCCGAGCGGATCCGCCGCACCCGCGATCGTCGTACGCGCGAGCGCGAAGGCGAGGCTCGCCGCGAACGCTCGTCTCAGTCGTGCGCTTCCAGGACGTCGCGAAGCCGACCGTCGTGGTGCGCGAGGTGCGCGCGCGCGTCGCTCGCGGAGCACGCGCGACGGATCATCGCGATCGCGACCTTCGCGCTCCCGCCGGCCGCGGCGAGCGCGGCGAGCGCGCGCGGCTCGTCGACCGCGCCGAGGCGCATCACGAGATCGCGCGCGCGCGCGCGCAGTTTCGCGTTCGTCGCGACGACGTCGACCATCACGTTGTCGTAGACGTGTCCGAGCCGCACCATCGTCGCCGTCGAGATCGCGTTCAGCACCATCTTCTGCGCGGTACCGGCTTTGAGCCGCGTCGAACCCGCGATCGGTTCGGCGCCCGTATCGAGGACGATGCGGAGATCGCACGTCTCGAATAATCGCGCCGCCGGATCGTTCGCGATGCCGATCGCGAGCGCGCCCGCGGCCCGCGCCGCGCGCAATGCGGCACACACGAACGGCGCGCCGCCGCTCGCGGAGATGCCGACGACGGCGTCGGCGCGCACGATCTCGCGCATCGCCGAAACGCCCGCCCCCGCATCGTCTTCGGCACCTTCGATCGCGCGAACGAGCGCGGCGTCGCCGCCGGCGACGTGCGCGACCACGAGCGAAGGCGACGTGCCGAACGTCGGCGGACACTCGGCGGCGTCGAGCATCGCGAGACGCCCGCTCGTTCCGGCGCCGACGTAGTGGAGCGTGCCGCCGCCGCGCACGCGCGCGACGATCGCGTCGACGACGCGCGCGACGTCGGGCGCCGCGCGAAGGACGGCCTCCGTCGCGAGCGCCTGTTCTCGCGCGAGGACCGCGACGAGATCGGCCGTCGCGAGCGTATCGAGTCCGCGCGTCGTCTCGCTCCGCGCTTCGGTTCGCGGCAGGTCGCGCGCGTCGGTATCGGTCACGCGCCGAGCGCCTCCGCGAAACGGAGCGCCGTGCGGGCCGGCTCGTCGCGAACGCGGATGACCGAACTCCCCGGAAGATCGTTCGCGATCCGCGTCTCGAGGAGGAACGTGAGCAGGCTGTTCTCGCGCAACAATCCGCCCGCGAGGACGACGACGGGCGATGCATCGACGAGATCGCTCTGCCGCGCGACGGCTTTCGCGAGATCGCCGAGGTCCTGCGCCGCGGTCTGCACGATCTTCGTCGCGACGCGATCGCCCTCGCCCGCGAACGCGACGAGCGTCCGTGCGAGCCCGGCGATCCGCGCCACGTCGAGCGGCCCCGCGTAGAGCGATCCGATCAACGCGTCGCGATCGGGCGTCGCGAGCGCGCGCGCGACGAACGACGACGTCGCGTCGGCGGCCTCGCGACCGTCGAACACGCGCGCGAGTCGTCGCACCCCGGCCATGCCGATCGCGAACGCCGAACCTTCGTCGCCCGCGAGATATCCCGCGCCGCCGATCCGCACGCGGCGCTCGCCCGATTCCGCGTAGGCGACGCTCCCGGTCCCGCCGATCACGACGAGCCCGGGACCCTCGGCGATTCCGGCGCGTAGCGCGACGCGCGCGTCGTCCTCCACGACGATCGTCGCTCGGGGATCGAAGCACGCGGCGAGTTCGCGCGCGAGCTCGGCACGCGTCTCGGCGCGACCGGCTCCGGCCGCCGCGACGAAGAGCGCGCCCGGCGTCGCGCCGTCCGTCGCGGTGCGGACGACGCTCGCGATCGAGAGCGCCGCCGCGCGCGTGCCGAGCGAACTCGGATTCGCGGGTCCGCCGCGTGCCGTCGTCGCGAACGCGCCGTCGCGCGAGACGGCCGCGACGGCGGACGTGCCGCCGGCATCGACGCCGACCGCGATACGTTCGCTCATGCGGTTCCGTTCGCCGCGACTTCGTCGCGTATCTTCGCGAGCACGTCCGCGAGCGCGTAGGGAGCGATCGCGCCGAGCACCACGGGACGCGCGGCACCCGTCGCGCCCGGCAGGTTCGCCGGGCGTCCGCGAAGCGTCTCGTATCCGAGGATCGCGAACGCGATCGCTTCCTTCGCGGCCGGATCGACGCCGTACGCGTCCGAGCGTTCGACGACGAAGCCCGCGGGGGCGAGCCGCTCGCGAATCGCGCGGACGAGCGCCGGATTCTCCACTCCGCCGCCGCTCGCGATCACGCGACCGCCGGCGGGTCCGTAATCGATCAACGATTCGGCGAGCGTCGCCGCGGAGAACGCGACGAGCGTCGCGCACCCGTCTTCGAGCGAGAGCGGGGCGAAGAGATCGCCGTGCGCCGCGAGCAACTGCGCGCCGAACCGCTCGCGACCGGTGGACTTCGGCGGCGGCAACATGAGGAAGAACGCCTCGCGCGCCGCGAGTTCGCGCACGACGCGTTCGTTCGCGACCCCCGCGAGCGCGAACGCGCCGTCGCGATCGTAGGCGAACTCGCCCGACGTCCGTTCGCGGACGAACGCGTCGAGGAGCATGTTCGCGGGCCCGGTATCCCACGCCGTCGCCCGCGCCGGATCGGCGCCACGGCGTAGGACCGTGACGTTCGCGATCCCGCCGAGGTTGAGCGCGACGACGTCGTCGGTCGCCGACGCGAAGAGCATCGCGTCGACGTACGGCACGAGCGGCGCGCCCTCGCCGTCGACCGCGCAATCCGCGCGGCGAAAATCGAACGCGACCGTCGCTTCGAGCGCGTCGCGCAGGTAGTACGGATCGCCGATCTGCATCGTCTCGCGGCGTTCGCCGCGGTGATGTGCCGTGAGACCGTGCGTCGCCGCGTACGCGACGCGTCGACCGTCCGCGACCTCGCGCGCGGCGAGCGCGAAGGCGCGCCCGAGATCGCGATCGAGACCCGAGAGTTCGGCGGGCGTCGGCGCGTTCGGCGGCAGCGCGGCGAGCAACCGTTCGCGCATCGTCCCGACGAACGGTACGGTACCGAAGCGTTCGAGCTCGACCGCGTAACGGAGACCCGACGGCGCGATCCGCACGACGGCGACGTCGATGCCGTCGAGCGACGTGCCCGACATGAGCCCGAGCGCGCGCATCAGCCGAACTCCGCGACGGCCGCATCGCACGCGGCCGCGCGCACGTCGCGCAGATCGCCGCGCTCGACGTAGACGGCGTTCGTCAGCAACGTCACCGAGAGATCGCGCACCGGATCGGCCCACACCATCGTCCCGGTGAATCCCGTGTGGCCGAACGTCTCTCGGGACATCGCGGTCCCGCACGAGTTGTCGTCCGACGTCTTGAGCGCCCAACCGAGTCCGCGCCGCAACACCGCGTCCGGCGCCTGCTCCGCGACCGCTTCGATCGCGAGCGCCGCGCCCAGCACGCCCGACGCGCGACCGTGGAACGGTGCGAGAAACGCTTCCGCCAGGCGCGCGG
>CAZZXB010000107.1:1375-6389 GCA_964658025.1 uncultured Janthinobacterium sp. | reverse complement strand
CGTCGCGCGCCGTCGCGAAGAGCCCGGCGTGCCCGGCCACGCCGCCCATGAGAAAGGCTTTCTCGTCGTGGACGGAACCGCGGATGCGACCGCGCCACGGCACCCATTCCGTCGCCGGAACGGACGACGCGTCGTCGGGCCGCGCGCGATACGCCGTCGCCTCGCAACCGAGCGCGCGCGCCGTCGCGGCGATCGTCCCCGCGAGCGCGCGGTCCTCGGCACGCGCGAGCACGACGCCGAGCGCGATGAAGCCGAGGTCGCTGTAGATCACGCGCTCGCGGCTTCGCGCGACGCGTTCGCGAACGAGCGCGAAGCGTTCGACGTTCTCGTCGAAGAGCGTCCGATAATCGGCGCCCGACGCCATCCCGGAGACGTGCGCGAGGAGATCGCGTACGGTCGTCGCGCGCGCCGTCGAACCGCGCCATTCGGGGACGAGATCGCCGAGCGGTGCGTCGAGCGCGAGCGCGCCACGCTCGACCGCGCGGAGGGTCGCGCACGCGACGAAGATCTTCGTGAGCGAGGCGACGTCGAACGGCGTCGTGACCTCGGTCGCGGGCGCGTGCGGCGAGCCGTCGAGCGAGCCGTACGCGCGCTCGAAGACGGGCGCGCCGTCGCGTTCGATGCGTAAGAGCGCGGCCGTGTAGCGCGTCCCGCACGCCGCGGCGATCACGCCGTCCGCGGTCACGACGATCCCGAAAGCGTTACGGGGAGCGAGCCCGACGGAACGATCGCGCCGACGAGCACGTCCGCGAGCGCGTCGACGTTCGCCTCTTCGTCGCCGAAGGTGCAGAGCACGTGCCGCGCGCGCGCGAGCGCGGGGACGTCGAAGGGTTCGAGCATCGAAACCGCGATCGCATCCGGCGCGATCGCGAGCAACGCGTCGATCGCGGCCCGCTGTTCGGGCGCATGATGCGCGCGTCGCGCGAGCAGCACGAGCGCGCGATCGCGTTCGCCGCGCACGACGTCGACGAGCATCTCGCACATCGCGGCGTCGGGTGCGAGCGCGACGCGCATGAGTTCGCTACGCACGCGTCGGCGACGGAGCGCGAGATTGAGCGACGGGCGCTCGCCGCGCGACGCGGCGATCCCGTCCGACGCCGCGCCTTCGAACGAGACGATCGTCACCGCGCGCTCGCGATCGATCCGCGGTTCGCCGCGGACGCGGACGATCGCCGCGCACGCGACGCGCCGCGCCACGTCGTCCTCCGCGCTCGCGTCGAACGCACGCCGGGCGACGTGACCGCGACGGAATGCATCGATCCGCGCCGACGCCTCGCGAAGGCGCGCGACCGAGACGCGGCCGTCCGCGACCGCCGCGACGATCGCATCGCGAAGCGCGAGCGCGCGCGCGAGCGAATGACTCACGACGAGTCCGTCGGCGCCCGCCGCGAGCGCCGCGACGCCGCCGCGCACCGTGCCGTCCTCCTCGCCGCCCGTCGCGCCGTCCATCTCGAGACAATCGGTGAAGCACGCGCCGTCGAATCCGAGTTCGTCGCGCAAGAGCGCGGTCAGCACCCGGGCCGACCGCGTCGCCACGTGCGTGGGATCGAGCGCCGACACGCGCACGTGCGCGGCCATCGTGCCGCGCGCGCCCGCGGCGAAGGCGGCGCGGAACGGCACGAGTTCCCGACGTTCGAGCGTCGCGCGGTCGACGTCGACGACGGGGATCGCCACGTGCGAGTCGTCCGCCGTCGCGCCGTGTCCGGGGAAGTGCTTCGGCACCGCGGCGACGCCGCCGTCTTCGATTCCGCGCACGAGCGCCGCCCCGAGCGTCGCCACGCGCGCGGGATCGTCGCCGAGCGAGCGCGTGCCGACGACGGTGCTCCGCGCGACGAGTGCGAGATCGAGAACCGGCGCGAAATCGACGTTGCCTTCGACCGCGCGAACGGCCGATGCGAGCGATCCGCCGACCTCGTAGGCGAGGCGCGCGTCGCCCGTGGCGCCGAGCGCCATCATCGACGGCATCGGAACGTCGCGCGGGACGCGCGCGACGCGACCGCCCTCCTGATCGACGCAGACCGAGAGCGGCCGCGCCGGATCGTCCTCGAGCGCGTCGCGAAGCCGTCGGACGAGCTCGCGTCCGGCGGCGACGCTCGGTACGTTTCGCGCGAAGAGCACGACGCCGCCGGGCCGGAGCGCGCGTAGCGTTTCGATCGCACGATCGTCCGCGTCCGCCGGGACGCCGACGTGCACGAGATTTCCGGCGAGCGCGACGAGTTCGTCCCCGGACGCGTCACGGTGCGCGCGTTCGACCTCCAATTAGCGGAGCGTGATGATCTGCGCCGTTAGCGTCTTACCGCGCTCGCTCATCAGGACGCGAACGTGCGCGCCTTTCTTGATATCGGAGATCGACCGGAAGCCGTTGCCGGGGCCCTGGATGTTCGTGCTCGGGAGGATCGTCACGCCGACCTTACGCGCGCCCGCGGCGACCGCCATCGTGCTCGCCTGATAATCGATCGCCGTCACGACGCCGTCGATGCTTCCGGCGTTTTTCGCGCGCGGCTCGTCCGGTTCGCTCGCGTCCTCGCGGGACTCGTCGTTGTCGTCGGTCGCGGCCGGGGCCGGGGCGATGCCTCGCGATGCCCGCGCCGCCGCCGGCGCCGTGCCGACGAGGTTCGCGCCCATTACGAGGGCGCAGAGCAGGCAGACGATGAGCCGACGCATTTCACTTCCTCAACGGAGCGGGAGGCGTCCTGCGTTCCCGGGACCCCCGGGAACGTTCCTGCGGACCCGCCGTTACGGCGCGAGTTCGCGCGCGTAGGCGGAGCGTGCCGCGCGGCCGATCTCGGTCGCATCGGCTTCGGTCGGCTTCGGAAGGTCTGCGAGCGCCTCGCGATCGCGCGAGAACGCCGTCTCAAGTCCGCGCGCGTCGCCCATCGCCGACGCGCGAGCGACCCGACCGAGCGCGCGAAGGCGACGGACGGCGACGTCGCTCGGCTCGCGTGCGGCGAGTACGAGTCGGAGGGCGACGAAGGCCTCGTCGGCGGCGCGGACGCCGACCGCTTCGAGCGCCCGGTAGAACGGTCCGGCGGCCTCGGCGTCGGAGCGTTCGCGCAAGGCGATCGCGATCGTCTCCGCTTTCGAGACCGGTTCGCCGAGGACGTATCGGTCGAGCGCCGTCGTGACGACGGGGTCGATCACGCGCCGTGCGGCGTCGCGGTGAACGCGTACGGACGTCCCTCGAGCCACGTGCCGCCGTCGATCTCGTCCTTATCGTACGTGCCGACGATGTGGATCGACCGAACGTCGCCGATGTCGAGGTGGATTCGGTCGCCTTCGAGGCCGCCCGTCACGTCGACGAACGAGCCGCGATCGGCCGAGCGATAGATACCGGAGACCGTTCCGTCGCGGTCGATCCGAATCTTCAGGATGCCCACGTACGCGCCGGGCGTCGGATGGTCCGCCGTGACGAAACTCGTGTCGAACGTGAGATCGCCGCGGGCGCTCGCATCGTTCGTGACTTCGGCCGAGACGCCGATCGGCGCGATCGCGACGACGAATGCCGCCGCCGCGATCGCCCGCGCGTACCCGTACGAACGCGTCGGGGCGCTTCTTACGACTTCAGATCCGCGCACGCGACGTAATCCTTGAGATCGTCGGCCGACTTGTGAACGTTCACCGCCATCGGCGACTTCAGTAACGTCGCGATGGGCACGTTGAGGGTGATATCCGACGTCCCATCGAGCACCGACTGCAACGGATACTTGGGGCTCGGGTCGAGTTTCGCGCACGATCCCATGTGAACGTGAGCGGGCTGGGCGACGCCCGCCGGCGCGTTGATGAGGTGGATCTCGACGCCGGTCGTCGCGCCGTGCGGTTTGAGCGCCACCGTGCCGTACTCGTGCGACCCGTTTTGCGCGTGCAGTTTGAAGACCTTACTTCCCGGCTGCTGCACTTCGGCCGCCGACGAGGCGAGCGGCGCCACGGCCGCGCCGAGTGCGAGAAGACATACGAAATTACGCATACCGCATTATTAGCCCGATGGACCCTTCGCGAAACCTTCGCGGAGGGCGCCCGTCCGGGGGTCAGGTCTCGAAGGCGAACGCGATCTGCCCGTCGCCGTCGCCCGTCGGACGGTCGATCGCGGCGGCACCGAATCGCTCGGCGAGCAACGCCTCGAACGCCTCGGCATTGCGGACCGCGTTGCCGCGGCGATGGTTATTGAAGAACGCGAGGATCTCGCGCACGCCCGGTCGGCTCGCGAGTTCCCGCACGCGTTCGACCCACGATGCGAGTTCGCGCGCATCGTAGAGATACTCGTAACGCGACGCGTTGTCGCCGTCCCACCATTCGGCCTCGTTGCGGCCGTGAAAGCGGACGTATGCGAGGTCGGTCGTCGCGTCGCTCGCCGGGCGCATGAGCGATCCGATCTCCGGCTCGTCGACCGCGACGACGCCCATCTCGAGCGAGCGCAACGCGTCGAGCGTCGCGTCCGTCTGCCACTCGCGATGTCGGAATTCCGCGACCACGCGCATCGCTCCGAGCGCTTCGCGAAGACGCCCGAGGTACGCCGTCGTCCGTTCGTCCGGTCGGAACGAATGGGGAAACTGCGCGAGCGCGCAGACGAACTTATCCGCCCGCGCGAGTTGCGAGAAGCGCTCGACGAAGAGCCCCACGTCCGCGTGGATCGCGCCGAGCGAACCGACCGGCGCGTGCGTCGCCGCCGACGGCAGCTTCGCCGAGAAGCGAAACCCCTCGGGAGCGCGTTTCGCCCACGACGCGACCGTCGCGGCCGTCGGAACGCCGTAATAACTCGAGTCGATCTCGACGACGGCGAAACGTCGCGCATAGTGCGCGAGCATCTCCGACGGCTTCGTCCCCGCTCCGTAGAGCACGCCGATCCACTCCCGATACGAAAACCCGCACGTACCGACCGCGATGCGGGGCGTCGGGCCGTCTATCGCGGCGCGGGCGCGCGGCCGTGCGTCGTCGAGACGTCGGCCGTCGATTCGCATCCCATGACGACGACGTTTCCGACGTTGCACGCGATGAAACGGTCTCGCGCTCGAGGCGC
>CAZZXB010000107.1:0-1275 GCA_964658025.1 uncultured Janthinobacterium sp. | reverse complement strand
CGGCGCGATCGTTGCCGCACGGCGACGGAGCCCTCGATAGAATAATCGTTTGTGATTCGTCCGTCGCCGCGGGACGCGCATTCGCGACGACGCGCGCTCCGTCCGACGCAACTCATTCCGCGCGCCGACGGTCCTTGAGAATCGCGCCCGGACCACTGCGCACGTCGTGGATCGGAACGGGTGCGTCCGAAATTTCGAAGAGGAGCGATCGAACATGTCATCGGTGAAAGCGTATGCCGCCCCCGCGGCCAAGGCGCCCTTAGGGCCGACCACCATCGAGCGCCGCGAGCCCGGTCCGGCCGACGTCGAAATCGACATCAAATTCTGCGGCATCTGCCACTCCGACGTGCATCAAGTCAAGGACGAATGGGGCGGAACGGCGTTTCCGATCGTTCCCGGTCACGAGATCGCGGGCGTCGTGAAACGAATCGGTGCGGACGTGAAAAAATTCGCCGTCGGCGACCACGTCGGCATCGGATGTTTCGTCGATTCGATCCGATCGCAGGGCGGCGCGCCGAACGATACCTACATCGAGCAATATCTCCCCGGGTGCGTCTTCACGTACAACAGCGTCGAACACGACGGCAAGACGGCGACGATGGGCGGCTACTCCGAATCGATCGTGGTCAACGAAGAGTACGTCCTGCGCGTACCCGAATCGATTCCGCTCGACCGAGCCGCGCCGCTCATGTGTGCCGGGATCACGCTCTATTCACCGCTGAAGCATTGGGGTGCGGGCCCGGGCAAGAAGGTCGCGATCGTCGGGCTCGGGGGCCTCGGCCACATGGGCGTCAAGATCGGTCACGCGCTCGGCGCGGAGGTCACGGTCCTGAGTCAATCGCTCGCGAAAAAAGACGACGGTCTGCGGATGGGCGCCACCGCCTATCACGCCATGAGCGATCCGTCGACGTTCGAGAAACTCAAAGGCACCTTCGATCTCATCATCAACACCGTCTCGGCGAAGCTCGATTGGGGCGCGTTACTCGCCCTGCTCAAACCCGACGCGACGATGGTGATCCTCGGTATCCCCGAAGAGAACGTCTCGCTCGGCGCGGCGGCGCTCGTGCAGGGACGGCGATCGCTCGCGGGCTCGATGATCGGAAGCATCGCGGAGACGCAAGAGATGCTCGACTTCTGCGCCGAGCACGGCGTGACGCCCGAGATCGAGATCGTCCCCGTTCAAGACGTCAACGAAGCATACGAGCGCATGCTCAAGAGCGACGTCCGCTACCGCTTCGTCATCGACACGGCGACCCTCGCGCAGAACTGAGCGCG
>CAZZXB010000106.1:0-10126 GCA_964658025.1 uncultured Janthinobacterium sp. | reverse complement strand
TGCGCGTCGACGTCGGCGAGCAACGCGGGAAGCCCGTCCGCTCCGACGTCTTTCGCCCGCTCCGCATATTCGACCAAGCGGCGATCCGAGCCGACGAGTGCGGATTTCGCATCGTCGTCGAGGACCGCGTGTTCGATGCGGCGGACGAATACCTGATCCGTGAAGGCGCACGCGAAGATCGCCTTCTCGAGGTCGTCTCTCGCGGCGGCCGAGACGAGATCGCCGAGGCGCGAGCCCGTCTCCGTGAGCGCGACGCCGACGAACGCGCGGACGCGCATATCGCTCGCGTGACGATCGTCCTCGTCGTCGTACGCCGCGTAGTCGGGAACGTGCGCTCGTACGAACGCGAGATCGTCGGATTGTGCGGTCGCCATCATCCCTCCGTTGCGGCCGTTTCGAGCAACTCCGGAAGCACCTGCGCCGCCGTTCCGCGTATCTGCAGATCGGCGTCGCCGAGTGCGGTCGGTTCGGGATCGACGACGATCACGAACGCGTCGTCGCGCGGGATACGCGACGCGAGCGACGCCGCGGGTTCGACGCGGGCGGACGTCCCGACGACGAGCACGACGTCGGCACGCGCGGCCGCTTCCGCCGCTGCGGCCCACGTTCTCGCGGGCAGGGGCTCGCCGAACCACACGATATCGGGCCGAAAACGACCGCCGCACCCGTGCGCGCTCGCGCTCGCCTCGAAGCGCTCGTCGAGCGAGCGACGTGCGTCGCAACGGTCGCAGCGCGCCTCGCGCAGATTGCCGTGGAGTTCGAGGACGCGCGACGATCCGGCGCGGAGGTGGAGCGAATCGACGTTCTGCGTCGCGAGCGTGAAATCGCGCGCTCGCCGCTCGAACGACGCGAGCGCGGCGTGCCCGGCATTCGGCGACGCGGCGGCGTGCGCGGCACGGCGCTCGAGGTACCAGGACCAGACGAGCTCGGGATCGTCCGCGAAGCCCGCGGGCGACGCGAGCGTCTCCACGCGATGCGTCCGCCAGAGACCGTTCGTGCCTCGAAACGTCGGCAGGCCGCTATCGGACGAGATCCCGGCTCCCGTCAACACGAACACCGACGCCGCTTCGCGCAAGCGCCGACGGGCGACCTCGATCACGCGGCCTTGCGCTCGTTTTCGGCACGCTCCGGCGTTCGATTCGGAAGCACGTCGAGCGTTCTGAACGGAAGGACGCGCGCGCCGCCGCGCGGCGGCTTCGTCGGCGGGTCTCCGCTCTGAAAATACACGACGACGTTCGCCACGGCGCCCGCGAGCGCCGCGATTCCCCACAGGCTGAAGAACATGTACGTCGACGTCGGATGGCCGCCGTGCCACGAGATCACGGTGACGAAAATCGACGTGCCGATCGCGCCGAAGCCGCCGAGCGCGGCGACGGCGGCGAGTCGGAGAAACGTGGGATCGCGCTTTTTCGGGATCGAGCGCATATCTTATCCTAACATCTATACGACGCGTCGTTGCGTTTGGGAGGTAATGGGGTCCGGCGAGGGCCCCTCCGAAGATGGGACGAATCGAAACGTGTGGTGGATACGAGTCGGCTTATGGAGAGGGTACGCGAACGCGACGTCGCGGCCTTCGAAGCCATATACGACGGCCATCACCGCCTCGTCTACGGTATCGCGCTCAAGATGCTCGGGGACGCCATGGCGGCGGAAGATCTCACGCAGGCCGTGTTTCTGAAGGTCTGGAGTTCGCCCGACGCGTTCGCCGGCGGCAATTTCGGCGCGTGGATCGCGCGCGTCGCCCGCAACCGCGCGCTCGACGTCTTGCGTAGCCGCGCCTCGCGATCCGACGGCGAGATCCCCGAAGATTATCCGCTCGACCTCGTGTTAGACGACGCGGTGTTCGCGAAGATCGACGCCGAACGCGTCCGCGTGGCGTTGCGCGCGCTTCCGGCGGAGCAGCGCGATCCGATCGAACTCGGATTTTTCGGCGGCGTGACGCACGAAGAGATCGCGCGCCGCACCGCGACCCCGCTCGGCACGGTGAAAACCCGCATTCGCGCGGGCTTACGCAAGCTCCGCATGCAGCTCGAGACGAGCGTGGCGCGATGACGCACGACGAAGAGCTGCTCGACGCGGTCGCGGCGCTCGCGCTCGGCGTGCTCCCGGCGTCGGAAGCCGCGGGCGTCACGGCGCACGTGCGTACGTGCGAGAGTTGCCGCGCGCTCTACGCCGATCTCCGTCCCGTGGCCGACCTCGTCGGTCTCTCGGCGACGGCCGCGGTGAATCCGGATCGCGTCGCCGAGCAACGCCGCAAGGCGCGCGTGATGCAATCGGTACGTTCCACGACGGGCGCGCCCGCGACGCAACGTCCGGCGCGCGGCTGGGTCGGTTGGGCGTTCGCGGCCGCGGCCGCCGTCGTCGCCGTCGCCGTCGGTCTCGACGACGGAACCGTCCGCGACGATCGCGCGAAGCTCACGGCGCGCGAATCGAGCTTCATCGCGCGTCTCGCGACGAGCGAACAGGCGCGCGTCGCCGCGCAAGAGCGCCTGCTCGCGTTCGTCGGTCCGGGAGCGCACCGATACGAAGTCGCACAGGGCGTCGTCGCGACGAACGCCGACCACGTGTTCGTCGCGGTCGCCCTCCCGGCACTTCCCGCCGGCAAGGTGTATCAGGCCTGGACGCTCGCGGCCGGTGCGAAAGCCGTCGCGCCGAGCAGCACGTTCTCGCCCGACGAGAACGGCGTCGCCGTCATCGAACTCCCCGAACACGCGACCGGCATCGCGGCCGTCGCCGTGAGCGTCGAACCGGCGGGCGGAAGCAAGGCTCCGACGTCGACCCCGAAATTCGTTCGTAAACTCTCGTAGGCGTGCGCCGACTCGAACGCGCGTCGCCCGCGAACGCGGTCGCGCTCGCGGCGTTCTTCGCCGAACGACCGTACGACGACGTGTACGTCGCGTGGTTGTTCGCGACGGGCCAGATCGTGCGACCCGCCGAGTTGTTCGTCTCGCGCGACGACGCGGGAGAGATCGACGGAACCTGCTATTTCGGAGCCCAAACGGTGCCGAGCGCGCGATCGGATCGAGCGCTCGACGCCTTCGCGGCGCACGCGTTACGCCACGCGCGACAGGCGCGCATGATCGTCGGGCCGCGACCGAGCGTCGAACGTTATTGGGACGCGATGCGACGGACGATGCGCGCGCCGCGCGCGACGCGCGCGAGCCAACCGCTCTACGCGATCTCTCGCGCGACGCTACGCGGCTCGCGCGCCGACGCCGAGGTCGCGCGCGCGACGACGGCCGACGTGGCCGAGGTGGCGCGGAACTCCGCGCTCATGATCGCGGGCGAGATCGGCGGCGATCCCGATCGCGCGACGGACGAATTCCGCGCGCGCACCGCACGGATCGTCGCCGCCGGATGGTGGTGGACCCATCGCGTCGACGGACGCCTCGCGTTCATGTGCAACGTCGGCTCGTCGACGGCGTACACCGCGCAACTCCAAGGCGTGTGGTCGCCCGCCGACATGCGCGGCCACGGCCACGCGCGCCGCGCGCTCGGCGCGATCTGCGATCGCTTGCTCGACACCGTCCCCTCGCTCTGCCTCTACGTCAACGATTTCAACGCGCGCGCGATCGCGCTCTACGAGGCGGTCGGCTTCGAACGCGTCGGCGAGTTCTCGACGCTCTTATTTTAAGCGGTCGATCGCGAGCGCCGTCTCGGTCGCGTCGCCGTCGTCCGACGCCGCGACGCGATACGCGTTCGCCTCGGGGAGCGCCGCGACGGCACGGGCGAGATCGGTTCCGACGAAATGAACGCCGGCTCCGTCGTCGCACGCGATGCCCGCTTCGATCGTGCCCGCGCCGACGGCGCGACGATAATACGGACGTCGTTCTCGTTCGCCGTCGTAGTGCGGACAATTACTGCCGGGAAGGAAGCCGAGGCACGACATCGTCGTGAGCTCGTCCGCGACCGAATCCGTCACGCCCGAGGCGAACCAGCAGATCGATCCCGCGCTCGATCCGAAGAGCACCGTGCCGCGCTCCCACGCCGCGCGCAGCGCCCGATCGAATCCCCAATGACGCCAGACCGCGAGCATGCTCCGCGTGTTGCCGCCCCCGACGTGGACGAGATCGAAGCCCGCGAGATGCGCGTCGAGATCGACCGGCGTCCGGCGAAAGAAACGGAGCGCTTCGGCCGCGACGCCGAGACGCGCGTACGTCTCGAAAAAACGCGCGACGTAGGTGACGTCGTCCCCGCTCGCCGTCGGGACGAACGCGACGCGCGGCTTCGCCTTGCCGGTGAGGTCGAGCGCGTAGCGTTCGAGGCGCGCCGCGCCCGACGATTCGAGAAGCGCGCCGCCGACGGCGAGGATGTGGCGCTCGCTCACGTCCGCGTCGGAAAGCGACCGCCGCGCACGTCCTCGCCGAAGGCGCGAAACGCATCGGTCGCCGCGTCGGCGAGCTCGGCATACCGCTTCGCGAAGGGCGGCGCTTCGGGATAGAGTCCGAGCAGATCGTGCATGACGAGCACCTGCGCGTCGCAATCGGGCCCCGCGCCGATCCCGATCGTCGGGATCGCGATCGCTCGCGTGATCTCCGCCGCGATCGCGGCATCGACCATCTCGAGTACCACGGCGAACGCGCCCGCCGCTTCGACCGCGCGTGCGTCGGCGAGCAGCGCCGTACGATCCGCTTTGCGCTTGAAGCCCGCCCCCGCGGCGGCCGTCTGCGGGAGGACGCCGACGTGCGCGACGACGGGGATCCCCGCACCGACGATCGCGGCGATCCGCTCGGTCGCGCGCGGCGAGGCGCCTTCGAGTTTCACGCTCGTCGCGCCGACCTTCACGAGCGCGACCGCCGAACGGACCGCGTCGGCGTCGCTCGCCTCGTAACTCCCGAAGGGCAGATCGACGATCACGTGCGCGCGCGCGGTCGCGCGTACGACGGCCGCGGCGTGACGACGCATGTCGTCCAGCTCCACGGGCGTCGTCGAAGCATACCCGAGCACGTTGTTGCCGAGCGAATCTCCGACGAGGATGACGTCGATGCCGCCCGCTTCCGCGCAGCGCGCGAACGGCGCGTCGTAGGCGGTGACGACGGGAAATCGTGCGCCCTTACGCGCGCGCAGGGCGGCGGAGGAGACGCGGCGTTCGGGCGGCATCCTCGCGCGCTACGCCCCGACGGGCGGACGAACCTCGTCGCGCGGATCGGTGCGAACGAAACGTGCGATCACGACGGCGCGTTCAGGAGTTTTCGCGGCACGCGGACGAGGCGCGCGCCGTCGACGTCGAGCGTCGCGACGAACCCCGCTTCGCGGGGGACGAGCGTATAGCGCACGACGTACTGCGCCGCTTCCGCGCGCGATTCGATTTCGAAATACAGCGCCCGCGCGTCGTCTTCGAGCGCGACGTCGATCGCGATCGCGACCGAATCGTAGCGCTCCGCGTTCGCCGAGATCGCGCGGCGGATCGACGCGAGTTCTTCCGACGGTTCGGTCGCGGCGAAGGCGATCGCGACGAGTTCGCCGCGCGCGGTCGCGCGCGCGAACGTCGTCACGCGACCCGCACGCTCGAGTTCGTCCCTCGCGATCTCGAGGCAGCGGTCGAGTAATTCGATCTCGTCCTCGATCGGCTCGTCCGTCATCGCAACCGCGTTCGACGCGCGCGCCGTCGCCGCCCCGAAGCGCGTCGAAAGGGAGCCCCCCGCGGGCGACCGTAGGTCGCGTCATGGCCGTTCCCATAACGCTCGCCGCGCTCCACGCATTCGTGGGCCTCTCCGATCCGCGCTTCTCCCCCGGAGGTCGGCGCGTCGCGTACGTGCGGACGACGCGCGATTACGCGCACGATCGCAACGTGTCGTCGATCGTCGTCGTGCGGCTGAGCGACGGCGCGCGCACCGTCGTCGACGCCGGACCCTTCGTCGGATCGCCGCGCTGGGCGCCGCGCGGATCGCGCCTGGCCTACTTGCGTCACGCGAAGAAAGGCGACGTCGATCAGATCGTCGTGACCGTGCCGGGGACGAGCGCGCGGACGACCGTGACGAAAACCGCGAACGGCGTGCAACACTACGCGTGGAGTCCCGACGGTGCGCGCTTCGCCTACGATACGCCCGACGACGCGCCGAACGCCGCGGCGGCCAAACGCGGCGACGATCTCTTCGAAGTAGGCGACGACGGCTTCCTCATCGATGCGCCGGTCGCGCCGTCGCATCTCTGGCTCGTCGACGCGAAGGGCGGAGCGGCGAAGCGCCTCACGCACGGCGCGTGGAGCGTGTTCGAAACCGCGCCGCCCTTCTCGCAATCGCCGAGCGATCCGTCGTGGAGCGCGGACGGCAAGACGATCGTCTTCGCGCGCGCCGAGAACGCGCACACCGCGCTGACCGACGCGACCGCGCCCGCGGCCGTCGACGTCGCGACGGGGACCGTCCGACTCCTCGGTGGGACGCGCCATTACGCCTACGAACCCGTGGCGGCGCCGAACGGAAGCGCATACGCGTACGTGCGGCCGCACGGACCGGGACCCGTGACGATCTCGGACGTCATCGTCGGATCGACCGACTCGAACGACGAGCGCGACGTCTCGGGATACTTCGATCGGGACGTGACCGCGCCGCATTACGTCGGCGATTCGCTCGTCACGGTCGTCGCCGACGGGGCGTTCCAACGGATCCTCGTCGTGCCGCCGTCGGCGAAGCCGCACGAACTCGATACGGGAACGCTCAGCGTCGAAGCGCTCGACGGCGACGCGACCGGCGGCATCGCGTTCGTCGGCTCCGGATACGGCGCGGCGCCCGAGATCTACGTCACGTCGCTCGACGGCGCGACGCCGCGCGCGATCACGCACGAGAACGGCGCGATGGCCGCGTACGATTACGGTCGCGAGGAGCACGTCACGTGGACGGGACCCGACGGAGAAAAATCCGACGGCGTCCTGCTCCATCCGCCGGGCGAACGACCGGGGGTGAAGTACCCGTTACTCGTGTGGAGCCACGGCGGCCCCGAGGGCGAATTCGCGGGGCTCGGATTCAATCAAGAATACGAAGGCGGTTACGACGCCGGCATCATGGCGGCGGCGAACGGCTGGTTCGCGTTCTTCCCGAACTATCGCGGAAGCGATAATCTCGGGAACGCGCACGAACACGGCGTCTATCGCGATCCGGGCGAAGGCCCGTCGCGCGACGTGCTCTCCGGACTCGCCGAAGTCGAACGGACGCAACCGATCGATACGTCGCGCGAGTGCATCGGCGGCCATTCGTACGGCGGCGACATGACCGCCTGGATCATCGGTCACGACGCGCGATGGAAGTGCGCGATCGTCGCCGACGGCGCCGTGGATTGGCGCGAAGCCTACGATCTCTCGGGCTCGGGCAACCTCTCGTGGACGCGCGATTCGCTCGGCGGCACGCCCGCCGATCCGCTCACCGCGCCGCTCTACGCGACGGGCTCGCCGCTCTCGTACGTCGCCGCGGTGCGAACGCCGACGCTCGTCATCACGGGCTTGCGCGACGAAGTCGTGCCGTTTTCGGAATCGTGGACGTACTTCCACGCGCTGCGCGACCGCGGCGTTCCCGCGACGCTCCTCGCGATTCCCACGGCGCACCACACGCCTTCGGATCCCGTGCGGTTGGAATCATACTACCGGCACATGGAAGCGTGGCTCCAAGCTTATCTCCGTTAATGTTTCCACGCCGAGATCGCGTCGATCTTTCGCATGCGAAACGAGAGGACGCGTGCCGCTGGGACGCGTAAGCGCCCGCGTCGCCCATCCTCCGTTTCGAGGTTTCGATGCCGAAAACGCCGCCGCGCGCGCCACGTCCGATCGCGACTCCCGATCCGAGCGGTCGCACGCTCTCGGGCCCGTCGTTCGCGGAAGGGCAACCGACGCCCGATCCGACCGTCTTTCGGATCCCGCATCCGTCGGACGCGCAAGTCTACAAGACGATCGACGAACTCACGCGCGAACACAAGATCCACCCGTTGCCGTTTCCCGCGCCGCGCGGCGTCCCCGAACCGCAGCTCACGCTCGCGCGCGTGCTCGGCGACGATACGGCGACCGTCGCGAAGATCCAAGCGGCGGGCCAGATCGTCTTTCACGCGCTCGGCGACTGCGGGAGCACGAAGGGTCCGGCGACGCAGAACACCGTCGTCGACAAACTCCTCGGCGATTTCGAAGGTGAGGCGCCCGCCGAGATCCCGCAGTTCCATCTCTTGCTCGGCGACGTGATCTATAATTTCGGCGAGCAGCAGTATTACTACGATCAATTCTACGATCAGTACCGCGACTATCCCGGTCCCATCCTCGCGTGCGCGGGCAATCACGACGGCGTGCTCGCCCCCGACGCGACCGTCGCCACGCTCGCCGCGTTCTTACGGAATTTCTGCGCGAGCGATTTCGTCGTGCGATCGGAGGCCGGAAATCTCTCGCGGACGGCGCAGGTGCAGCCGGGCGTCTTCTACACGTTCGAGGCGCCGTTCGTGCGGATCGTCGCGATGTACAGTAACACGCTCGAAGATCCGGGCGTCATCTCCGATCCGACGATCGGCGATTCGCAACTCGTCTTTCTCAAGGCGGCGCTCGAACGCGTGAAGGCCGAGAAGTACGCGGGCGCGCTCCTCTTCGCGACGCACCATCCGCCGTATGCAGCGGGCGGTCGCCACGGCGGGAGCGCCGACATGCTCGCGCAGATGGACGCGATCTGCACGGAGACGGGCGTCTGGCCGCACGCGTATCTCTCGGGTCACGCCCACAACTATCAGCGTTACACGCGTCACCGTTCCGACGGCACGCAGATTCCGTACGTCGTGTGCGGCAACGGCGGGCACGGCCTGCAAAAATTTCATCGCACGGGTGCGACCGTGCGCGCGCCGCAGGTCATGGCGACGACGGGCGGCGAGCAGGTCGTTTTCGAGAACTACGACGACCAGCATTTCGGATATCTGCGGATCGTCGCGTCGGCGACGCAGCTGCGGATCGAATACCATCCGGCAACCGACGGCGTCGTCGCGAAAACGCCCGACGACTCGGTGACGATCGACATCGCCGGCCGCACGCTCGCGCACTTCGTCGCGCCCGATCTCGGGATGCCCGCGCTCGCCGCCCGGATGCGCTCGAGCGTAGCGACCCCGACGTCGAATCCGACCGGGGCGACGTCGCCCTCGGCGAAAGCCGCCGCGCAAGGCGCGCGCTCGAAACCCGCACGGAAGAAAACCGCCCGTTAGGCGCGCGGCCGCGCGCGCGACGGTTAGCGGCGCGGTCCGCAGGGCGTGGGAAAGACCGTCGTCGTCTCGTCGGTCTTGATCGGCGCGCGGCCGAACCATCCGAACGTGACGCGCGCGTAGGCGGGCTCGCCGTTCGGGCAGCGCGCACGACCGTCGGCGATCAACACGACGTCGAACGAATGATCGTGTCCCGAGGCGCAATCCGGCGTGCAGTCGTTGACCGCCGCGGTACCGAGTCCGGCCGTAAACGATCCGCCCCACCCCGTCCACCTTAACTTCGAGACCGTGATCCCGGCGTCGGCGCACGTCAGCAGGAGCGTCGACGGCGCGACGTGTGGCGTGCCGACGCAATCGGGAAGCCCGATGGTCGGCTTCGTTTCGGCGGCAGAGCTCGACGGGATGTTCCCCGCGAGGGCGATCGCGGTCGCGAGGATCGGCGCTACGAATCGATATCGCATGCACCGCTTTTCGTCTCGCCGCGCGTTCGACCATCGTAAGAAAATGAGAATCGCGCTAATGCTCGTTTACATCGAGAGCCGCGTTGGGCATAAACGCGTGATATGGCGCAATTTCGAGATTGCCTCAAGACGATGCTCGGCGCGAACGCCGGCCGCTCCGTTGCCGCGACGCTTGCCGTCGCGACGACCGTTTGCGCTTCGCCGCTGCCCTCGCCCGCGACCGAAAGCACCGCGACGTTGTCGACCTGCTCGGCTCATGCCAACACGACGTACGCAATGGTCGAGTGCAACAAGACGGAACTCGCCCGCGTCGACGCGCGTCTCGCGACGGCGTACGCGAAGGCGCTCGCAGCGCTCCCTTCCGACCAGCAAACGAAGCTCAAACAGTCGGAACAGATGTGGGTGGCCTTCCGCAAAGCCGACTGCGGCGTATTCTACGGGACGTCGACCGGAACGATCGCTTCGGTGCAAGGCGGAGCGTGCATGATTTCCCGAGCGAATCGACGCATCGC
>CAZZXB010000105.1:6541-10237 GCA_964658025.1 uncultured Janthinobacterium sp. | reverse complement strand
CCATGGATGGGAAACCGCGAACGTCCCCGCGGAACCCACGCAGGCCGTTCCGGCGTCGCCGTCGCCGAAGCGCGATTCGTGCCGATATCGCGAGAGAACGCGCGCCCCAAGCGTATCGAACACCACGAACGCGTCGATCCCGGGAATGTTTTGCATACCGGCAAGTCGGCGAATCCCGCTAACGCCCGCATGCCGATGAGGGAGTACGTCTCGCCGAAACAGCGCTCGCAGGCCATGTAGCGTTAATCGCGCGAGTCGCGCGATTAACGGCCGAAGATTTGGAAGAGTTTTTTGAAGCTACGCGTCCCGTCGGAGAAGTCGACGACCGCGTAGCGCGAGCGGCTCGCGATCGTTACTTGTTTGTACGTGCCGACGCCGCTGACCGTCGTCGGCGCGCCGTCGCCTTCGGTCGCGATGCGCGCCGCCGGAAAGGCGTTGGCGTTCCAGGCGAAGACGAAATCGCCGTTGCCCGTGTCGACGAGTTCCGCCGTCGGTTCCGTATGCGAGGTCGCCGTCCGTTCGGCGATGCCGTCCGCGCTCGCGACGCGGATGCGTTTGACCGTGAGTGCCGCCGCGGGCGAGAGCGGAACGTCGAGACGGAACGGCCCCGTCTCCGCGAGCGAGATGCTGAAGACGGTCGAGCCGTCGGCCGCGTATCCCGAGACCGTGACGTTGCCGTTCGGCACGGCGCGCGCGAGTTGTGCGAGGGGGACGAGGACGTCGAAGGCGGGATCGACGACGCTCGCTCCGGGCGCGAGGTTTCCCGAGATCTCGAGCGCGGGACACGTCGCGGGCGGCGGCAGTTTTTGCGTCGCGGCGACGGGTGCGCTCGCGTCGGGACACGGTGCGACGCGTGCCGGAAACGGAGCCCGGAAGAGTGCGGCGATCGCGGCGGGCGGCGGGCTCGAGATCACGGCGCATGGCCTCCAGAACGGAGCGTCGAAGTTCGCCCTCTACATGTCATCTTCGCTCGAGCGCCTCCTCCGGGACAACGTGAAGACTTTCGCCCCCTACGCACCGGGGACGTCCGTCGATCACGTCGTGCGGCGCTTCGGCATCGAACGACCGGTCAAGCTCTCGCAGAACGAAAACCCGCTCGGTTCTTCGCCGCGGGCGATCGCGGCGCTCGCGGCGATCGAAACGCTCGCGCCGTACGTCGAAGACGATCATCGCGTCCTGCGCGAGCGCCTCGCTCGGACCTACGCGCTCGAAGTCGCGAACGTCGTGCTCGGCCACGGCAGCAACGAACTCGTGCAGTTACTCTTCACGGCGTTCGTCGATCCCGGAGACGAGATCGTGATCGGCAAGCCGTCGTTCTCGCTCTTTCGCAAGGACGCGGAGATCGCGGCCGCGCGCGTCGTCGCGGTTCCGCTCGACGGGTACGGCGTCCACGATCTCGATGCGATGGCGCGCGCGGTCGGACCGCGTACGAAGCTCGTGTTCGTCTGCGATCCCAACAACCCGACGGGGACGCGCGTCGATCGCGCGCGCATGTTGGCCTTCGCGCGCGCGCTCCCGCACGACGTGTTGCTCGTGATCGATCAAGCCTATCGCGAGTTCATGGACGACGACGCCACGGACGGCGTCGACATCGTTCGCGAACGCCCCGCGACGATCGTGCTCCGTACCGTCTCCAAGATCTACGGTCTCGCGGCCGTGCGCTTCGGCTACGCCTACTCGTCGCCCGAGATCGTTTCGTATCTCGATCGCGTGCGCTTGCCGTTCAACGTCTCGCGACCGGCGGCGGCGGCGGTGCTCGCCGCGCTCGACGACACCGAATTCTTCGAACGCAGCCGCGCGAACAATCTCGCCGGGCGCGCGCAGTTGACGGCCGCGTTCGCGCGTCTCGGCCTCCACGCGTACGAGAGCGCGGCGAACTTCGTCTCGGTCGCGGTGCCGACGACCGCGACGATCGCGTACGAATCGCTGCTGGAACGCGGCGTGATCGTGCGATCCGGCGACGGTCTCGGCATGCCCGGGCGCCTGCGCGTCTCGATCGGCACGCCCGAAGAGAATGCGGCCTTCCTCGCGGTGCTCGAAGCGCTCTTGCCGGTCTGGCGCGGGGAAAAGGTTTCCGCCGGCCCGGCCGCTCCGAGCGCGGAGAAGCCCGAGCCCGCGCCGCTGCGCGTCGGTGCGGGCGAGTTCGACGCCTACCCGGATCGCAAGCGCGAGGGAACGACGGGCGCGTACGAGCGCGGAGGCGCGCGATGAACGCGAGCGCGACGCTCCGGCGCGGCGACGCGAACGATCGCGCGTTCGTCGCCGAGCTCGGTCGTCGGACCGTTCTCTCGAGCGTCTCCGCGTCGCGCGATCCGGCGTCGGACGCCGTCGAGGCGAGCTTCGAGCGTTTGCTCGACTTCGCGTTCGATCGCGGGTACGTGCTCTTCGTCGCGGAGGACGATCTCGACGGTCCGATCGGATTCGTGCTCATGCTCGACGACGTGCCCGACGAGGTGACGGGCGACGCGCAGGGGTTCGTCGCGTACATGGCCGTCGATCCCGACGCGCGCCGCCGGGGCGTCGGAGCGGCGTTACTCGACGCGGCCGAGCGCGCCGCGAGAGAACGCGGTCTGCCGTACATGTCGCTCATGGTGACCGAAGAGAACGAGGCGGCGCGCGAACTGTACGCGCAGGCCGGATATCGGACCGAGCGCCGGCTCTTGTGCAAGCCGCTCTAGCCTCGCCACGCTTCCGCCGTCGCGCCGCGCTCACGACGATCGCGGTCGTCGTCGTTTTCGCCGCGCTCTGGCTCGGCGCGCACATCCCGCACACGCTCTCCGTCTTCGTGATCGCGGCGTTCATCGCGGCCGGCGTCTCGCCGATCGTCGGCGTTTTCGAACGGTACGTGCCGCGCGGCGTCGCGATCGCGATCGTCTACGCGAGCCTCTTCGCGGTCGCCGTCTTGCTCGCGCTCCTCGTCGTGCCGGCGCTGCTCGAACAGGTGCAGATCCTCGCGATCAACACGCCGTCGTACATCGACGGCTTTCAATCGTGGATCGACGCGGCGCAAGGATTCTTGCGCGCGCATTTCTTACGCGGCAGCGTGCTACCGGGGACGGGCGATCTGCGGTCGATCCTCTCCGCGCGCGTATCCGTGCTCGTCACGACGATCCTCTCGTCGCTCAGCGTGATCCTCTATCGCGCGTTCACGGCGGCGTTCGTCGGCATCTCGGCGCTCGTGCTCTCCGCCTTTTTCATCTATCGCGGCGAGCATCTCGTCGACGGCCTCTATCAGTTTCTTCCGGAGCGCAGGCGCCTGACGGCGCGCGCGCTCGGGCTCGAACTCGCGCAAGTCTTCGGAAAATACGTCTCGGGACAGGTCGCGCTCTGCGCGATCACGGGGGCGCTCATCTTCGTCTTCAGCGCGCTCGTCGGATTCAAGTTCGCGCTCTTGCTCGCGATCGTCGCCGGGATCGCGTATGCCGTGCCGTTCGTCGGCATGCTCGCGGCGCACGTCGTGGCGCTCGTGCTCGCGGCGCCCGAAGGATTGCAGACGATCCTCTGGGTGCAGGCGATCGTGTTCGTCGTCGCGCGCGTCTCCGATAACGTGTTCGTGCCGAAGATCATGTCGGAGAGCGTCGGCGTCTCGCCCGTCGTCGTGATGTTCGCGGTGTTCGCGGGCGGCGAACTCTTCGGATTGCCGGGATTGTTGCTCGGCATCCCGCTCGCGGCGCTCACGAAAGTGGCGTGGCGTTT